>CAMOKD010000004.1:0-70203 GCA_946617435.1 uncultured Clostridia bacterium
CGAACCCTCCTGTTCAGCTTGGGAAGCTGACGTTCTACCGATGAACTACATCCGCGTCTGTGAGGGTATTATAGCAGATCGAAACGGAAAATGCAACCGAAATTTGTCCCAAAAGAGGAAATATTTTTCAGTCCTCCCCTTTGCAGGCAGCAGGAGACAAGCCGGAGTGAATAAATGTCAGATTTTGTCGAATTTTCTTGCTTTTTGTCGGAAGGTGGGATATGATATTGTAGAGAAAATTGTACATACTACTGTGGAAGGGAGGTGTGCGTCTGTGGATTTGAAAACCGCACGGCAATTGGTGGCCGGTCTGCCCCAGCCTGCATTTTTGCTGCACAAGCTGCGGGTTTGTGCTCTCAATGAGGCTGCCAAGGCCCTGGACATCCACGCCGATCAGCCCCTGGTCACCTTCTTCATCTCCAGAGATCTGCCCGGAAGCGAGCCCTGCACCATCCAGGGCGTGATTCATGGCAAGCTCTTTGACGTAGACTTTTCCCCCGCGGACTCCTACCATCTGGCACTGGCGTCGCCTGTCAAGACCCCGCCGCCCGAGGGCGTCTCCCCCAACACACTGGCCCACGCTGTCATAGCACTGCGCATGTCCTCCCAGCAGATCCATTTTTCCCTGCAGCGCATCGCAAATCAATTGCCGGAGGGAGAAAAGACTCGGCACTTCACCTCCCTGGCCCTGCAGGGAATTTACCGGATGGAGCGCACCGCCCACAATCTGGACGCCCTGCAAACCATGCTCCAGCCCGGATATGAGCCCAAGATGGAGACCATGGATCTCACCGTCTGGCTCTACCGGCTGCTGGAATCCCTCCAGGCGCTGATGGTTGGGGTGAACCAACGGCTGGAATCCCAGATGGAAATGAAATACCGGGTCTTTCTGGTAAACAAGCCCTTGATGGAGACTGCTTTCTGGAACCTGGCTGCCAACGCGGTGATGTACAATACCGGCGACACCGTCAGCGTGGAGGCCAGAAACATGGGCGCCGACAAGTTCTCCATACGCTTCACAAATCAGGCCAGCCAGGAGAATCTGCTGACTCTGGAGCGGCTTTTTGCCCGCCACAAATTGCCTGTAGAGCAGACAATGGACCAACGCGGTCCCGGGCTCGGCCTGGCCATTTGCCGCCGGATTGCAGAACTCCACGGGGGCAGCCTGGTCTTTTCCGTGGACCGGGAGAATATGGTCACGGCGGTGTTTACCATCCGGTTGAGAAGGCCTGTGGAAATGGAGATCCGGGCCAACGTCGTCCCCATCCAGGTCGGCATGAACAAGGGCCTGGTGGGCATGTCCACTGCCCTGCCCGCCGAGTCCTATAACCCCGACGATCTGCTTTAAGCCTCAAAAAACCGGCGCCCTGCGGCGCCGGTTTTTTACAGTACCATGCCTCCGTTTACTGCCAGCACCTGGCCGGTGACAAAGCCGGCCCCCGCCAGGTAGACCATGGCCTGGGCTACCTCCTCCGGGGTGCCGATCCGCTCCAGGGGCGTCTGATCGGCCAGAGCGGCCAGGTCCTCCGGGCGCAGATGGGCGTTCATCTGCGTGTGAATGACCCCGGGGGCCACACAGTTTACCCGGATGCCCGAGGGCCCCAGCTCCTGGGCAAGGGCCTTGGTCAGGGCAATCACCGCACCCTTGGTGGCGGAATAGGCCGCCTCGCAGCTGGCCCCCACCTGGCCCCACATGGAGCTGACGTTGATCACGCAGCCCTGCTGCTTATGCAGCATAGCCGGCAGCACTGCCCGGACGGTGTGATAAATTCCCTTTACATTCACCGCGAACAGTCGGTCCCACTGATCCGGGGTGATCTGGCTGATCAGCCCCACGTGGGACACCGCCGCGTTGTTGATCAACACGTCCACCGGGGGCAGAGCGGCTATGGCCCGCGCTACGGCGTCCCCGTCCGCCACGTCACAGCACAGAGCCAGGGCGCCGGTCTCGGCGGCTAGGGCCCCAGCCTCGGCGGCACTTTTTTCGTAGAAAAAGGTCACGGCGTCCCCTCGGGCCGCAAAGGCCCGGACCGCTGCCGCGCCGATGCCCCGGCTGCCGCCGGTGATCAGTACATGCTCCATGGATTTGGCCTCCCCATCGGTATATGGTCAGCGAAAAACGCGAAGAAGCAGCTTCTCCGCGTTTTCGGCACAGGGCAGAGCCCCGGAATTATCTCTTTCTGCTCCGGGTGCGGTGCTCATACTGACGCACACCGGAGATTTTACTGTTGGAATCTGCCATAAACTGCTTGAGCTTATCCTCAAAGCTGTCGGACTGGGGCTTGACAGTGGCCTCAATCTGCACGGGGCGGGCCGGACGGGCCGGCGCTGCCGGGCGCTGGGAGGGACGACCGGCGGATTCTCTGGCCGGACGGGCCCCGGATTCCCTGGCCGGGAGGGCCTGCTTGATAGACAGGCTGAGTCTGCCCCGCTCATCCACTCGCAGTACCTTGACCTTGACCTTTTGGCCTTCGGTCAGGTGCTCGTGGATATCCTTGACATAGGTGGGTGCCACCTCGGAGATGTGAACCAGCCCGTTGGTGCCGTTGTCCAAGGCGACAAAGGCCCCGAAGCTGGTGATGGATTTAACACTGCCTTCTACGATAGCGCCGGGCGCAATTTCCATAAATGTGTGATATCCTTCCCTTTAGAATGTGTCAGTCGTCACTGTCAAAGAAGACGATTTCGCCTTCCTCCACCATGCCAAGCCGCTCTCTGGCGATTTTAATGGTGCTTTTGTCGGTGCCGAGCTCGGCGATGGATTGCTCCAGAGCCATCCGTTCCTGCTCGGCATAAGCCACCTGCTGCTGCAGGCGGGCTTCCTCCAGCCGTTTTTCGGTAATTTTGCCCTGGAGGTTTACCAGGGTGACCACAGCGTAAACTGCCAGGGCCAGAATGAGCAGCTTGGTGAGCAGAGACGTCTTTTTGAGCTGCACGGGGCAAACCTCCTTTCCGATGGGCTTTTTCGCCGATATTACTGCTATTATTAATAATAGCAATTTTTTCGGCAAATGCAACTCCTTTTTTCCATTTTTCACGAAAAATTTTCCACGCGCCGCGCAGGCCGCGGGCCAGCAGCCGCCAGGGCAAAAGCAGCAGCCCCAGCGCCCGCTCCAGGCACCAGAGCGCAGGCCTGCTGAGACTTGCAAACCAGGCCCAGGCCCCCAGGGCAATGCCGGCCAGCACAAACAGCCGCAGATGTCCCCGGCCGGGGTACAGCGTAAAGGCCAGCAGGGCCGCAAACACCGTGAGACAAAACAGGGCGTCCAGCAGGCCCGTCAGCCTCCTTGCCCGGCGACGCAGGGCCCGGAGCACGTCGTACCACAGTCCCAGCCCCGCCCCAAAGGCCAGGGCCCAGAGCAGCTCAAGGCCCTGGACTCCCACCGGCAGCGTCATCAGCCAAAAAGGCGGGCCAGCAGACCCCGGCCGGGATGAACGCCGGTGTAGGTCAGCTCCCGCACAGTGCCCAGAACGGTGATCTCGCCCCCCTGGGGCAGCAGGCTTTTCAGGTGCAGGCCCTCCCCCTTGATCAGCAGCAGACCGCGGACGGTTTTCAGCGCCACGGCGCTGTCGTCAAAGCGCAGGATCTCTGACACGCCGGTGGCCACAAGGCGCTGCTGGTCGGTCAGCTGCAGGGTGTGGGACCCTTGGAGCCCGGCGGGGGAAGGGGTCTGGTTGGTCGCCATGTTGCATCCCTCCTGTAGGTGTCTGTCCGGCAGGGCCGGACAGTAAAATATATGCGCAGGATGCACAGATTATCCATGAAAAAGCGGTTGAAATTCCGGGGAAAATACGCTATAATATATCAGTCAAACTGTAATTCCGGCTCAGTCCGGGGTGGAAAGGACGGCAGCGTATGGGTCAAGTCATCGCGGTGACCTCCGGCAAGGGAGGCACCGGCAAAACCACCCTCTGCGCCGGGCTGGGCTGCTGCCTGGCCGCGCAGGGCAAGCGGGTGCTGTGCATCGACGCCGACATCGGCCTGCGGAACCTGGATATCTCCCTGGGTATGGCGGAGCTCTCCCCCATCTCCTTTACCGACGTGCTGGCCGGCCGCTACGAGCTGGAGGAGGCCACGGCCCACCCGGAAATCCCGGGGTTGTTCCTGCTGACCGCCCCGGTGATTGAGCGGTCAGAGACCATTGTGTTTCAGGACTTCCGGAATCTGCTGGATCGGGTGCGGCAGCGCTTCGACTTCTGCCTGATTGACACCCCCGCCGGCATCGGCGACGGCTTCCACCTGGCCACGGTCTTTGCTGACCGGGTGCTGGTGGTGGCCACGGCAGACCCTGCCTCTATGCGGGACGCCGCCGGCACCACCGATCAGCTCACCCTGATGGGCAAAAGTGAGATCCGGCTGGTGGTAAACCGAATTACCCCCCGGCAGATGGCAGCCCTGTCCCTTACCGTGGACGACATTATGGATGAGGTGGGCCTGCCCCTGATCGGCATCATCCCCGAGGACGAAAACGTGGTGCTCAGCGCCATGCAGAACGTCCCGCTGGTGCTGTACACTGACCAGGGCGCAGCGCTGGCCTGCCTGCACATCTCCCGCCGCCTGTGCGGGGAGCAGACGCCCCTGATGCGTCTGCACTGAGCGAGTTTTCATCATTATGAAAGGGAGGTCTCGACTATGAACATTACTCTCATGGCGCATGATAAGAAAAAGGAGCTGATGGTTCAGTTCTGCACCGCGTACAAGAGCGTCCTGGCCAAGCACCAGCTTTCGGCCACGGCCACCACCGGGCGTCTTGTAGCGGAAGCCACCGGGCTGCCGATCTCCCTGTTTCTGGCGCACAACCAGGGCGGCCACCAGCAGGTGGATGCCCGGATTGCCTATAACGAGATCGATATGGTCCTGATGTTCACCGACCCCAGCAGCCAGGACCTGTGGGACAACCGCTACGCCCTGCGGACCCTGCTGCTCTGCGACGCCCACAACGTCCCCGTGGCCACCAATCTGGCCACCGCGGAAATGCTGATTCTGGGCCTGCAGCGGGGCGACCTGGATTGGCGTGAACTGATTCACAACAAAAAATGAGTATGCCGCTGTATTCTCCCCAGACTGTTGACTTTCTCTGGGCGCTGCGGCTGAACAACAGCCGCGAGTGGTTCCAGGCCCACAAGGCCGAGTATGAGGCCCTGATGCTGGCCCCCACCCAGGCGCTGGCTGAGGCACTGTTTGACCACCTGCAGACGCAATACCCCAAGCACGACTGGAACCTGCACATCTCCCGGATTTACCGGGATGCCCGCAGGCTCTATGGCCGGGGACCTATGAACGACCACCTGTGGTTCACCCTGTGGGCGGACCGGACGGAGGCGGCGGCCCCGGCCTTTTGGTTCAGTTTTTTCCCCGAGGGTTGGGATTTCGGCATGGGCTGCTGGTCAGAGCACAACGTGGTGATGGACCGGTTCCGGGCCCAGGCAGCGCTGGATCCCGCGCCGGCGGAAAAGCTGGCCCGGCGTCTGAAACGGCAAAAGACCTTTGTCCTGGGCGGCGAGAGCTACAAAAAGCACAAGCTGCTCACCACGCCCCTGCTGCAGGACTGGGCGGACAATAAATATTTCACCCTGGAATGCCGCCGGGATCACGGAGACCTGGATTTCACGGACGAGCTTTTCGACTTCGTGAAAAACGGTTACGACTGGCTGATGCCCTTCTACAAATATTTCCTGACCCTGCCGGAGCTGGAGGAGCAGGTGGTCCCCGCGCTGTAGCGTGGATATTTTCGCAGAATGAACTACTGCGGGCAGATTGCCCGCGCGACATACAATTTGGAGGTAACCCTATGCCTGTCATCACCCCCCGGACCCTGTCCGGCTTTATGGAGCTGCTGCCCGGGCCGCAGCAGCAGATGGAGCGCTTTTTGCAAACGCTCCGCCAGACCTACGCCCTCTACGGCTTTACCCCCCTGGACACGCCGCTGATTGAATCTGCGGAGATTCTGCTGGCCAAGGGCGGCGGCGAGACCGAAAAACAAATCTACCGCTTCCAGAAGGGCGACGCAGACCTGGCCCTGCGCTTTGATCTCACCGTCCCTCTGGCCAAATATGTGGCCCTCCACGCCGGAGAGCTGAGCTTCCCCTTCCGCCGGTATCAGATCGGCAAGGTCTACCGGGGCGAGCGGGCCCAGCGGGGTCGGTTCCGGGAGTTCTACCAGGCCGACATCGACATCATCGGCGACGGCAAGCTGGACATCTCCAACGAGGCGGAGATCCCGGCGGTGATTTACACCACCTTTATCCGCCTGGGGCTGGAACGGTTCCAGATCCGGGTGAACAACCGCAAGATTCTCAACGGCTTTTACGCCATGATGGGGCTGTCCGACCGGGCCGGCGAGATTATGCGCACCGTGGACAAGCTGGACAAGATTGGCGCCGAAAAGGTCAAAACCATCCTGGTGGAGGACGTGGCCCTCTCCGGCGAGCAGGCGGAGGAAATTCTCCGCTTCATCGGCATCCGGGGCACCAACGCCCAGGTGCTGGAGGCCCTGGAGAGCTACCGCGGCCGGAACGAGACCTTTGACCTGGGCCTGGAGGAGCTGCACACCGTGGTGAAGTATCTGGCGGCCTTCGGCGTGCCGGAGAGTCACTTTGCCGTGGACCTGACCATTGCCCGGGGCCTGGACTACTACACCGGCACCGTCTACGAGACTATGATGCTGGACCACCCGGAGATCGGGTCCATCTGCTCCGGCGGCCGGTATGACAATCTGGCGGCGTATTACACCGACCGGCAGCTGCCCGGCGTGGGCATCTCCATCGGCGTGACCCGGCTGTTCTATGTGCTGCAGGAACAGAAGCTGCTGAACGGCGGGCTGAACACTGCCCCCGCCGAGGTGCTGATTTTGCCCATGACCCAGGATCTCACCGCTGCCGCCCAGGCCGCCACCTTCCTGCGGGGCTGCGAGATTCGCACCCAGATCTACACCGAGCAGAAGAAGTTCAAGGCCAAGATGAGCTATGCCGACAAGCTGGGCATCCCCTTTGTGGCCTTCCTGGGTGAGGACGAGATTGCCCAGAATAAAATCTCCCTGAAGAACATGCAGACCGGTGAGCAGCAGCTGCTGACGCTCACTGAGGCCGCCAACGTGATTTTGGAGGACATGCGGGTCCGCAACAACGGCAAGCTGATCCGCGGCTGAGGCCGCCGGCAGTTGAAGGTTGGAAACGCTTCTCAGGTCTCAACTTTCATTTCCAATTCTTTCACAATCCTTTCAAAAAAAGAAGAGGTAACAAATATTATGACTCAAAACAGAACCCATACCTGTGGGGAGCTGCGGCTCTCCGACGCGGGCAAGCAGGTCCGCATTGTCGGCTGGATGGAGAACGTCCGCGTGGTGGGCGCCAACTTTGCCTTTGTGGTGGTGCGGGACTTTTACGGCACCACCCAGGTGGTGGTGGACAGCGAGCAGATGATGAACGTCATCAAGCCCCTGAACAAAGAGACCACCATCGCCGTGGAGGGCACCGTGCGGGAGCGGGACTCCAAAAACCCCAAGCTGCCCACCGGCGAAATTGAAATTGTCCCCACCAAGATTGAGGTGCTGGGCAAGTGCCTGCACAACGAGCTGCCCTTTGAGATCAACCGCAGCCGGGAGGCCGCCGAGGACACCCGGCTGAAGTACCGGTACCTGGACCTGCGGAACCCCGCAGTAAAGAAAAACATCATTCTGCGCTGCCAGGTGGTGGCGGAGCTGCGCCGCGCCATGACAGAGCTGGGCTTTTTGGAGATGACCACCCCCATCCTCACCGCCTCCTCCCCCGAGGGCGCCCGGGACTACCTGGTGCCCGCCCGGAAGCACCCCGGCAAGTTCTACGCCCTGCCCCAGGCCCCCCAGCAGTTCAAGCAGCTGCTGATGACCTCCGGCTTCGACCGCTATTTCCAGATCGCCCCGTGCTTCCGCGACGAGGACGCCCGCGGCGACCGCAGCCCCGGCGAGTTCTACCAGCTGGACATGGAGATGGCCTTCGCCAGCCAGGAGGACGTGTTCGCCGTGCTGGAGGACGTGCTGCCGCCCATCTTTGCCAAGTACGGCAAGTACAACATCGCCTCCTCCGCGCCTTTCCAGCGCATCCCCTACCGCGAGGCCATGGAGAACTTCGGCTCCGACAAGCCTGACCTGCGCATCGACCTGCGCGTGCAGGACGTGACCCGCCTGATGGAGGGCTGCGGCTTCGGCCCCTTCGAGGGCCAGACCGTGAAGGCCGTGGTCGTCACCGACATGACCGCCACCCGCAAGCAGATCGACAAGCTCTGCGCGGACGTGGAGGTGGTCGCCGGCAGCAAGCCCTACTGGTTCAAGCTGGACGAGAAGGGTGAGATCGCGGGCGGCATCGCCAAGTTCCTGCAGGATCGCCGGGACGCGGTGATCTCCGCCCTGGGCCTGAAGCCCAACACCTTCGTCGCCCTCTCCGCGGGCAAGCTGGGCCAGGCCCAGAAGACCGCCGGCGTGCTGGTGAAGCAGCTGGGCGCGATGTGCCCCAACCACATGGACACCGAGCGCTACGAGTTCTGCTGGATCGTCGACTTCCCGATGTACGAGATCGGCGAGGAGAGCGGCGAGCTGGAGTTCTGCCACAACCCCTTCTCCATGCCCAACGGCGGGCTGGAGATTCTGGAGCAGGCCCAGCGGGGCGAGGTGGACCCCCTGTCCATCACCGCCTTCCAGTATGACCTGGTCATCAACGGCTACGAATCCGCCTCCGGCGCGGTGCGGAACCACGACCCGGAGATCATGGTAAAGGCCTTTGAGCTGGTGCGGCTGGGCGAGGCCGAGGTGAAGGCCAAGTTCCCCGCCATGTACAACGCCTTTACCTATGGCGCGCCCCCCCACGCAGGCGCCGCCCCCGGTGTGGACCGGATGATCATGCTGCTCACCGGCGAAGAGAGCATCCGTGAGGTGATCACCTTCCCCATGAACCAGAAGGCCCAGGACGTGATGATGGACGCCCCCACTGCGGTGGACCAGAAGCAGCTGGACGACGTGCACATCGCCATTGTGATGCCCGAGGCATAACCCCTGTTCCCTCCATCCCCGCGGAGCACTCCGCGGGGATTTTTTCTTGCAAGCTTTTCTCTCCGGCTGCGGCAAATAGGGTGAAGGACCCGAAAGGAGGTCGTCCTATGACAGATTCCGAAATCATCGCGCTGTTCTTCCGGCGGGATGAGACCGCCATCGCTGAAACCGAACGGGCCTACGGCGGGCTGTGCCGCCAGGTCTCCGGCCGGATTTTGCGCAGCCGGGAGGACGTGGAGGAGTGCGTGAACGAGGGCTATTTCCGGCTGTGGAGCAGAATCCCCCCGGAGCACCCCCTGCACCTGGCTGCCTTCCTGGTAAAAATCGTAAGGGAACTGTCCATTGACCGGCTGCGGCAGGTGACTGCCCTGCGCCGGGGCGGCGGACAGCTCAGCGTGGCCTTGGAAGAGCTGCGCCAGGTGGCGGGGCCGGAGGACGCGGAGAGCCGGCTGGCCGCCCGGGAGCTGGGCCAGGCCATTGACGCCTTTCTGCGCGGACAGAACCAGCGCAGCCGGAATGTGTTTGTGCGCCGGTATTTTTATCTGGAGGCCCGAAGCGAAATTGCCGGGCGGTACGGCATATCCCCGGCCCAGGTTTCAGTGCTGCTCTCCCGCACAAGGAAGCGGTTGGCCAACTACTTGAAACAGGAGGGATATCTATGAAAGCCGAAACACTGCTGGAAAGCATGAACTACCTGGGCGAGGATCTGCTGCTGCAGTCAGAGCAGCCCATCACCGCCCGCACCCGCCGGCCCATGGGCTGGATTGCCGCGGCAGCCTGCCTGGTACTGGGGCTGGGGGCAGCCCTTTGGGCGCTGCATCTGGCCCGGGCAGACAGGCCTGTCCAGCCGGCCACAGAGCCCCCTGCCATCCCCACAGAGACCATGGCCCCTGTGACGGAGGAGGTCTCCCTGCCCCTGCTGTCTGTGGCAGACAACTACTGCTGCGGGGCGGGGCTTGCGGAGGGGCAGGAGGCAGGAGATTTGATCCGCCCCAACTGCTGGGCCGTGGATCAGACCTATGGTCCCCTGCCGGTGTACGAAAATCTGGCCTATGGAAGCAGGCTCCCCACCTGTCTGGACCGGCAGCAGATGGAGGCCATTGCAGTCCGCACGGCCACCGCCCTGCACGAGACCTTTGTGCCGGACCCGGAGCCCGTAACCGGGGACGATGCCGCCCACCCCGAGACACTGACCGGCAGCCTCCCCAGCGGGGAGATCACGGTGTTCGGTGACGGCAGCGTCCAGCTGGTGTTTACAGATCTTGCCATGATGGCCCAGGACGTGCGGCTCCGGGACCCCCTGCAGGCTGCCGAGCATTTTTACGGCAGCTTCCAGGCCCTGCTGGGGCAGGAGGTCCCGGCGTTTGCCCTGGAAACCCGCTTTACCGGCCCGGACACCGAAATGCAGACTGTGCTGGCCTGGGAGCAGAGTGAGGATTTCCGGCAGACCTGGCTGAACAACCAGCTGTGGGCGGTGCGGCTGCAGCTGACCCAGGATGGACAGCTCGCCTCCCTGGTGCTGCCCCCGGCCCCGGAGACCCGGAGGCTGCTGGGCAACTACCCCATCCTGACCCCGGACCAGGCCCTGGCCCGGCTGGAGGCGGGGGACTATTACACCGAGGCGGAGGGTCAGGTCCCGCCCCAGGGCCCCGCCGCGATGGAGCTGGTATACGAAACCAGGGCCCAGCACCCGTGTCTGATGCCCTTCTATCGGTTCTGGGTGCTGCGCTATGACAGCAGTTCCCAGGTGTACACCGCCTATTACGTGCCGGCGGTGGACCCGGCGTATCTTACATACGACTACCCGGACGGGACGGAGGCGGGCGCGAATCCGTAGATTCTCACACCCGAACCCGGAGAAAGGCTTCTGATTTGCCCGGCGCCGATCTGCACGGCGCAAAAAAACCCGTATCCTCAGCCTTTGGGGATACGGTTTTTTTCTTCAGAATGGGCGGATCAAATGGCGGTGCCGGGCCGAGGGGCGGGATGTGATCCGGCGCCGCGCGCAGCTTTGCCGGTTGTTAATCGGGCAAGGTTGGCAATTCTTGCGTTGCACTGAGATGCAAGCGGTACAAGAACGTGAGGGCCTGTGCTCTGGTGCAGGGCGCGGCCGGGGCGAACGTCGTGTCGCTGACCCCCTTGGCAATTCCGGCCTCACTGGCCCACAGCACGGCCTGGGTGAAATAGGCGCCGTCAATGTCCGTAAACGTGCATTCCTCTGTCTGGACGATGGTCGAATTCATCCCCCGCCACAAAAAGGTGACGATCTCCCCTCTGCTGCACGTTTTACCCGGAGAGAAGTATTGCTCGGAGGTGCCGGTGGTAATTTTACTCTGCTGTGCCCACAGGACTGCCTTGTAGTAATAGGCGTCGGGGGCTACGTCCAAAAAGCCGGTCGCATTCTCCAGCTTCGGCTCCGGACAGCCGGCGCCGCGCCAAAGGAAGGTCAGCGCCTCCGCTCTGGTACAGGGGGAATCGGGCGAAAAGGTGGCTGCGCCGGTTCCATTGGTGATCTGCGGCTTTGAGGTCAGGGCCCAGTAAACAGGGAGATAATAATAGCTGCTGGCCGAAACGTCGGTAAACGGAAGCTCAAACCCCGGCGTCGGCATAGGAGGCAAGGGGTCTTCATTTGGATAGGGTGTCAATTTATCGTCAAGACTGACACTCTTGACCAGCTCGCAGGCCTCAAAGGAGAGAATCACAGCTTTCGGAACAGAGGCAATGATGACGCTTCCAAATTCAGAATACAGCAGGACGCAGTCTTCCGTAAAAAACGGGCTTTGCAAAAATTCCTCCCGGATGGCAGCATTGAGCTCCCGGACAACTTCACGTCTGGTCTGAAGATATAACTCCATAAGAGAATCATCCAATATCGTATCTTCATCCAAAGTAAACCCAGCGGGCATTCTCTCGGCAGTCAAGCTCTCAATTGTTTTCTCTGACGCAGAGCCCAACCAAATCCACACGTCTACCAGCTCGTCCTCCGCCAGAGGCTCGAGATACGCCAACAGCTCCGCCGAAAGCTTGCTTCCGGCGGCAAGGGCGGAGATCGGCGCAGCATGAACCACCAGCAAAAGGACCACGGAAAGCAGGGCCGCAGTGATGCGTAAAAATGCTCTTTTCATGACTGTAAACCTCCAGTTTTGTAAAAATCGGGGGAAGCTGAGGAAACAAAAAACCGAATATTTTTCCACAAAAGAGGCGGGAAGCGGGAAATGCAGTGAAAAAGCCAGTTTCACGTTTTTCTTGCTACGTATAGTGTAGCATATTCTTCCAAAAATGTAAAGACTATATTCTAAAAAAACACAACATATGCGTAAAATTTTGCATTTCCCCTGTGGCACAGACTCCGCGGCCCGCGGCGGGCCGCCGCGGGGTGCTGTGCCACACAAAAAAATCCGTTCTCCGGGAATCGGAGATACGGATTCGTGCTTTCATTCACCATGACCGGATCAGGAGGCGGTGTCTGGCAGGCGGGGTGTGCTCTTGATTCTCACATAAAACTCCCGCCCGGCGCAATCGACGCGCCGGGCGGGAGTTTTCAGGTCTCAGGCAGATCTCTGGTCTCAAAGGCCTTTTTGGCGTCGTTCCACAGCACGTCCTTGCCGGCGCCTGCCAGCTTGCGCAGGGAGTCCAGGATCTGGTGCTGGATCTCCGGCTCCATGGCCCGGGCCGCCTTCAGAATGGCGTTGAGACAAACCCACTTTTTGGCCTTGATCTCCCCCATGGTGGACACCCCGGAGGCATCCAGAGCGTCAAAGATGGCGGTGATCACCGTGCGGCGCTGGTCGTCGGTGAGAGTTTCGTTCCAGCGGTCCAGGGTGGCGTCCAGAAACTGGCTGAAGCCGGACAAGCTCTCCCCGGGGACAAAGTCTGCCCCCAGGACCTGCCAGGAATAGGGGTTGTGCTGCATGGGGCCCGCGGCGCTGCTGCGGATCACCCTGGGCTCCTGCCGTGTGCCCAGCAGAATGCCAACAATGGAGGACTCCGGCAGAATCAGCTCCGCCCGGTCCAGCACCGCCAGATAGCCCGGCCGGTCCACCAGAGAGGGGTGGAAGCCCGGGCCGTCGTTGGAGTACACCCGGCGGATGCGGGCCTGGACCTCCGGCCCGCAGAAGGAGGCGGCATACATGGCCAGGTTGCCCCCCTTGGAGTGGCCGCCCACAAGCAGAGGCCGGTCAGTGGCCGCCGCTACCCCCAAAAGATAGTCCACGGCGCTCTGCTGGCCGGGGGTCTGGGGCAGGTAGCTGGTGTTAAAATCCTCCCGCCAGCCCACAATGGTGTTGTCCGTGCCCCGGTAGGCCACAAAGTCGGTGCCATCCGGCAAGACATAGGTCAGGGCGGCAAACTGCACCTGCTTTTCGTTGTCCACCTCGTTGACAAAGGCGGCCAGCTTGATCTCCGCAAAGCGGCGGGTCTTGGCGGCAGCCCGGAGCAGAGGGCCGGGGTCCTGGTAGACCCGGGACTGGTCGATCCCCGCGGCGTCATAGGCCAGGGCCACCTGGGAGAGGGAGACGGCTTCCCCCACCCCGGGAGGCGGCACAATGGATTCCAGATCCAGATAGGCCAGGTGGGACAGGATCAGGTTGTCCACCCGGTTAAAGGGCCGTTCGGTCAGGGTCAAATCCCCCCGCCAGGCCAGATAGTCCAGTGTATTGGGCATAGGCATCCTCGTTTCTATGGTTTGGGCCGCCGGGCCCGGAGAATGGCCTCTCCCCGGCCCAGCAGCACATCAAAAAGCAGAAAGGTGACGTTGCCGAGACCCAGCAGCAACAGCAGCAGCCACAGGGTCAGCTCCCCGGCCTCCTGGACCAGGGAGTCCAGCCGCAGCACCCAAAAAAGCAGGGCGTACATGGCGCCCACGGCCAGGTTGAAGTACAGCAGCTTGCCCCCCAGGCGAAGCAGCCGGGGCAGGGGCTGCAAATGCCGCCGCAGCAGCGGATAGGGGCCCAGGAAGACAAAGACAAAGGCAGTTTCTTTGTCCGGCACCAGCAGCAGGGCCAGCACCGACACCCCCACGTACCACACCCGGCACAGCCCGGCCGGCAGCCGGGTGAGCAGAAAGGCCAGCACCATGGAGGCCAGCATCGGGGCCACGTAGACCGCCACAGGGATCACGCCCCCCAGCAGCAGCACGCTGACCGCCAGGGCCCCCAGCACGCCGCCCAGGGCGACCTGCCGGGCTTTCACTGGGCGTGGACCTGGATGGTCCCGTCCTGGGCCCAGAGGGAGATGGCCCGCAGGGGCTCGTGGTAGCTGTCAATCACCCGCTCGGCAATGGGGTTTTCAATCTCCCGCTCAATGGTGCGGCGCAGATTCCGGGCGCCGTACTGCACAGAGTAGGACTTTTCGGTCAGGGCGTCCAGGACGGTATCGTCCCAGGTCAGGACAATGCCCCGCTCCTTCAGATTCTCCTCCAGCTCCCGGAGCATGATAACGGCGATGTCCCGGAAGTTGGCCTCGGAGAGCTTGTTGAAGCAGACAATGTCGTCTACCCGGTTCAGGAATTCCGGCCGCAGGAACTCGCCCAGGGCCTTCATAGCCTTCTCCTTGCTCTGCTCGGTGACGCTCTTGCCGAAGCCCACCGCCCCGTCCCGCCGGTCGGAGCCGGCGTTGGAGGTCATGATGATGATGGTGTTTTCAAAGTTCACCACCCGGCCCTGGGCATCGGTGATGCGGCCGTCGTCCAGGATCTGGAGCAGGATGTTCATCACGTCGGGATGGGCCTTTTCGATCTCGTCAAAGAGGATGACCGAGTAGGGCTTGCGGCGGATCTTTTCGGTGAGCTGGCCGGCCTCGTCATAGCCCACATAGCCCGGGGGTGAGCCGATGATCTTGGAGACGGAGTGCTTCTCCATGTACTCGGACATATCCAGTCGGATCAGAGACTCCACAGATTCAAACAGTTCGTCGGCCAGGCGCTTGACCAGCTCGGTCTTGCCCACGCCGGTGGCGCCCACAAAGATGAAGGACACCGGGCGCTTTTTGCCGCTGATGCCCGCCCGGCTGCGGCGGATGGCCGCGGAAATGACGGAGATGGCTTCGTCCTGGCCCACCACGTGGACCTTCAGCCGGTCCTCCAGGTGGCGGAGCTGGTCATACTCCTGGGCCTGGATTTTGGAGGCGGGGATCTTGGTCCAGAGCTCGATGATCCGGGCCAGATTGTCCATGCTCAGCCGGGGCTTGGGCTTGGACTCCAGGTCGGCAATCTGCTCGCCCAGCTGGCAGGCCTTGGAGCGCAGGGTGGCAATGCGGGCATAGTCCTCCTGGGTGGGCTCCTCGGTCTTTTCGGTGAGCATTTTCAGCTCCAGCTCCACGTCGGCAAGGTCCTTGGAGGCGTCGGCCAGTGCGTTGATCTGGGGGTTGCGGAGATTCTCGTCGGAGCAGGCCTCATCCAGCAGGTCTATGGCCTTGTCCGGCAGGAAGCGGTCGGTGATATAGCGCTCAGAGAGCACCACGGTCTGGCGGGCAATCTCCGGGGTGATCTCCACCCCGTGGTACTGCTCGTAATAGGGGGCAATGCCCCGCAGAATGGCCACAGACTGCTCAATGGTGGGCTCCAGCACGGTAACAGGCTGGAAGCGGCGCTCCAGGGCGGAGTCCTTTTCGATGTATTTGCGGTACTCCTTGAAGGTGGTGGCGCCGATGACCTGGACCTCGCCCCGGGACAGGGCCGGCTTGAGAATATTGGCGGCGTTCATGGAGCCCTCGGCATCCCCGGCGCCTACCAGGTTGTGCACCTCGTCGATCACCAGGATGATATTCCCGCAGGCCTTGATCTCGCCGATGAGATTTTTCATCCGGCTTTCAAACTGGCCGCGAAACTGGGTGCCCGCCACCATGGCGGTCATATCCAGCAGGAAGACCTCTTTGTCGCGGAGCTTGGAGGGCACCTCCCCCGCGGCAATCTTTTGGGCCAGACCCTCGGCAATGGCGGTTTTGCCCACGCCGGGCTCGCCGATCAGGCAGGGGTTGTTCTTCTGCCGGCGGTTCAGAATCTGGATGACCCGCTCGGTCTCCTCCTCCCGGCCCACCACCCGGTCAAGGGCGCCCTCCCGGGCCCGCCGGGTGAGATCCAGGCAGTAGGTATCCAGGAACTTGTGGCGCTTTTTGGCCGGCTGGGGCGCGGCAGACTCCTTGGCCTTGGGGGCCTCGGTCCGGTTTGCCGGGGGCTCGGCATTGTTCCGGCTCAGGCCGCCGAAGAGCCGGTTCAGGAAGGGGAAGGTGGCGGTCTGGCCGTCCAGATCCTCGTCCTCCGGGGCGTCGGGATCGGTCTGGCCGCCCAGCATGGACATCATCTCCCCGGAGAGATTCTCCAGGTCCTCGTCGGAGATGCCCATCTGCTTGACCATATCGTCTACCTGCTTGATGCCCAGCTCCTTGGCGCACTTCAGGCACAGGCCCTCGTTGGTGGAATTGCCGTTTTCAATTTTCGTAATGAAGATGACTGCAACATTCTTCTTGCAGCGGGAACACAGGGTAGGTCTCATAGCACTGCTCCTTTCAGGGGAGATTCAAGGGATCAACAGGGTGGCGCTGCTGCTGCTGACACACAGGGCAGTGCCGTCCGGCCGCAGAAGAATCTGGGCCGTGGGATTGGGCTGCTCGGTTTTATCCAGCAGCACCAGCTTTTTGTTATAGGATTCCAGATAGTGGTCGGTAAGCACGCCCACGCAACCCCCGGATACCGAAAGAGAGCGGACACGCTCGCCCAGATACCGGCTGCCCAGCTCGCCGCCAGCGGCGTCCAGGGTGAGCAGCTCGTACTTGTCGCCGGCCTGGTTCTGATTTAATGCCAGGGTGACATAGCCTTGGTCGGAGTAGGCGTAATCCGCCAGGTAGCGGTTTTCCAGGGACACGGTGGCCAGGATCTCTCCGCTCATGTCCAGGAAGGTCACCGTGTTCTGCCCGATGGCGCACAGGCGGTTTGGGCTCAGAAATTTCAGATCGTAGAGAATCTGGTTGCCCAGCTCCACCCGGACGGCAGTGCTGTCCTGCCCGTCCAAATCCGTCAGGGCGTCGGTGGTGCGCAGAAGCGTCACGGTGGTGGTGAAGGTGGAGTCCTTCTCCCCAAGCCCCGCCACCGCCAGATAGGTGCCCCCGGGGGACACGGCACAGGCGTTGAGATAGCTGGTACGGGAGCTCAGCTTAAAGAAGGCGTCCTGGTTGCGATTGAGTACCGTGCACACAGACTTGAAGCCGCTTTCAGAGGTGATGTAGGTCATATAGCCGTCGCTGCTCAGGTCTACGTCCAGCAGCAGGCCGCTGACGGTCTGGTCCATCACCGTGCTGCCGCTTTTGGAGATGGCCGCGATATAGCTGCTGCCCGGGCTGTAGCAGACGCTGAGACTGTCACAGCACTGGATCACCGGACTGGGCAGCGAGCCCTGCACCACCGCCTTTTGCTGACCGTAGAGATCAAACAGCGTCAGGCCGCTCTCGCTGCCCACCAGCAGGCCGTCGGAGAAGGCGGCAAAGTCGTTGGTGTTGTTGGCGTCAAAGACAATGTGGCCATAGCCGTCCTTGCCGTTCAAGCCCAGGTAGGTGAAAAACCTGGCCACCCGGTCCAGCCGGATCGTCTGGGGGAAGAGGGCCGAGGCCGCAGCCACCAGCACCGCCAGCAGCACCAACACCAGGGTCCACACCCGCCAGGGCTTGCGGAAGAAGCCCTTCTTTGGAGACTTGGCCGTCTGGGAGGACTGAGGCGCTTCCTCAGCAGGGAGATTGGTTTCATTCTGAGACATGGAAAACTTCCTTTCCGTCGTCATACCACAGCTGGGTCATGTACAGCCCGCCGGGAGGGGCTGTGGGGCCCGCGGCGGTGCGGTTTTTATCCGCCAGGATCCGGGTGACCGCCTCCGGCGGGAATTTGCCCTCGGCCGCGTAGACCACCGTGCCCACCATGGCCCGGGCCATATTGTACAGAAAGCCGTTGGCGCACACCCTGCACTCCAGCAGGTTCCCCCGCCGGGTGACCGTGTAATGGTACACCGTGCGCACGGTGGATTTTACCTCGGTGCCCACGGAGCGCACCGCTGCAAAATCGTGGGTACCCACAAAGCAGTCCGCCGCCCGCTGCATCACGGTCTCATCCAGATGCTTGGGATAAAACCAGGCGCGGTTTACATAAAACGGGTCCCGGATCCGGGAGTTGTAGATGAGATAGGTATACTCCTTGCGCACGCAGGAGCCGATGGCGTTGAAGTCCGGGTGGACCTCAAAGGCCCGGGTAACCACAATGTCCTCGGGCAGGTGGGTGTTGAGGGCATAGGGCAGCCGGTCCACCGGGATGGAGGACTGGGTGCGGAAGTTGGCCACGTACACCCGGGCGTGGACCCCGGCGTCGGTGCGGCCGCAGCCGGTCATATGCACCGGGTGGCCCACCACCATGGCGGCGGCCCGCTCCAGGGTCTCTGCCACGGAGACGGCGTTTTTCTGCACCTGCCAGCCGTGGTAGGCCGAGCCCTCGTATTTTAAAATCAAGGCGATATTCTTCATGCTGCCTCCCCGGCCCTACAGGCCGAACTGCCGCAGCACCAGCACCCCCGCCACCAGGACCGCCCCCAGGGCAAAGGCCGCCAGATCAATGGCGCCGTAGCGCAGCACCTTCAGCCGGGTGCGGCCCTCGCCGCCGTGGTAGCAGCGGCACTCCATGGCCGTGGCCAGCTCGTCGGCCCGGCGGAAGGCGCTGACAAACAGGGGCACCAGGATGGGCACCAGGGCCTTGGCCCGCTGGAGCAGGCTGCCGGTTTCAAAGTCGGCGCCCCGGGCCTTCTGGGCGGAGATGATCTTGTCGGTCTCTTCAATCAGGGTGGGGATGAAGCGAAGGGCAATGCACATCATCATGGACAGCTCATGGACAGGAACCTTCAGCTTCTTCAGGGGGCTGAGCAGGCTCTCCATGGCGTCGGTCAGGGCGATGGGAGAGGTGGTGTAGGTGAGCAAAAAGGTGCCGCACACCAGCATCATGATGCGCAGGACCATGAAAAAGGCGATTTTCAGGCCGCCGGTGTAAATATGGATAAACCGCCACTCCACCAGCAGCCGGCCGGTGCGGGTATAGAAAATATTCAGCACCGCGGTGAACACGATGAAGATCAGCATGGGCTTGAGCCCTCGGGTCATGGCCTTGAGGGGGATTTTGCCCAGGGCGGTCACCGCCACCAAAAACGCCAGCACCAGGGCGTAGGAGAAATAGCTCTTGGCCAGAAACAGGGCCACAATATAGGCCACCAGCAGCACCAGCTTGGTTCTGGGGTCCAGGCGGTGGACCACGGTGTTGCCCGGGAAGAACTGGCCCAGGGTGATATCCTTCAGCATCGGGCCGCCTCCCCTCTCAGCGCCTGCAGGGCCCGGACCGCCTGGCCCAGGGTGTAGACGTTTTCAGGCAGGGGCAGGCCTGCGGCCCGCAGCCGCAGAAACACCGCCGACACCTGGGGCACCGCCAGACCCATGCGCTGGATCTGCTCGGCGTGGGAGAATACCTCTCCGGGGGTGCCGTCCATGGCAATATGCCCCCCTTCCATGACCACCAGGCGGGTGCACAGCTCGGCCACCTCCTCCATGGAGTGGCTGACCATAATCACCGCCGCGCCCTGCTGGCGCTGGTAGTCCCGGATGTTGGCAAGGATGCCCTCACGGCCCTTGGCGTCCAGGCCGGCAGTGGGCTCATCCAAAATCAGCACCTCGGGCTCCATGGCAATGACGCCGGCAATGGCCACCCGGCGCTTTTGGCCGCCGGAGAGGTCAAAGGGAGACTTTTCCAGCAGGTCCTCCCCCAGGCCCACAAAGCCCGCCGCCCGGCGGACCCGCTGGTCCACCTCGTCAGGGCGCAGGCCCATATTCTTGGGGCCAAAGGCGATGTCCTTGTAGCAGGTCTCCTCAAAGAGCTGATACTCCGGGTATTGGAACACCAGCCCCACCCGGCTGCGGATGAAATGGGTGAATTTCTTATCCTTCCAGATGTTCTCTCCCTTGAACAGCACCTGGCCGGAGGTGGGCTTGAGCAGCCCGTTGAGATGCTGGATCAGGGTAGACTTGCCCGAGCCGGTGTGACCGATCACGCCGATCAGCTCCCCGGCCTGGGCAGAAAAATTCAGTTGTGCGATGGCCGTATGCTCAAAGGGCGTTCCGGCACTGTATACATGGGTCAGGTCACGGGCCTGAATCAGTGGGACCATTGGGGATGCCTCCGGGTGTGAAAACTTTGTTACGCCTGGGGCTGCACGCCCAGCGCGGCCAGGATGGCGTCGGCGCACTCCCCGACGCTCAGGGCGTCCTGGGGCAGGTGCCAGCCCGCCTGGTTCAGTGTATGCAGCAGTTGGGTGGTTTGGGGCACATCCAGCCCGGCGCCGGAGAGCAGCTCCGGCTGGGAAAAGACCTGGCGGGGGCTGCCGTCGGCCAGAATGCCGCCCCGGTGCATCACAATCACCCGGTCGGCGCCGATGGCCTCGTCCATGTGGTGGGTAATCAGCACCACGGTGATGCCCTGCTCCCGGTTGAGCCGGGTGATGGTCTGGATGACCTCTTCCCTGCCCCGGGGATCCAGCATGGCGGTGGGCTCGTCCAGAACAATGCACTTGGGGGCCATGGCCAGCACGCCGGCAATGGCAATGCGCTGCTTTTGGCCGCCGGAGAGCAGATGGGGGGCGTGCTGCCGGTATTCGTACATGCCAACGGTCTGCAGCGCCTCATCCACCCGGCGGCGGATCTCCGGGGTGGGGACCCCAAGATTCTCCGGGGCAAAGGCCACGTCTTCCTCAACCACGTTGGAGACAATCTGGTTGTCCGGGTTTTGGAAGACCATGCCCACCTGCTTGCGGATCTCCAGCAGCAGGTCCTCGTCGGCGGTGTCAAGCCCCAGGACGTACACCTTGCCCCCTGTGGGCAGCAGCACCGCGTTGAAGTGCTTGGCCAGGGTGGATTTGCCGCAGCCGTTGGGGCCGATCACCGCGGTGAAGCTGCCGGCCGCGACAGTGAGATTCAAATGCTCAAACACGGGCAGAGACAGGCTTTGACCCTGGTCGGGGTACGCAAAGCTCAGGTCACTGGCTGTGATCAAATCGGACATAAGGGTTCCTTTCCTTTGTTCAGACTCCGTCGCCGGGGCAGCCCGGGGCCAGCCAGCGGCCTGTGGCGCCGCAGGGCAGCACCAGGCCGGAGTTGGTCACCGGCAGGCCCAGCTCCCGGCTTTCGGTGTGGCCGCCGTACTTGGCGGAGAAGATGGCATCCAGCATATAACCCACCACAGAGGGCGCCAGGCCCGTGGTGTAGGAGTTGACCAGCACAAAGAGCGGCTTGTCAGACAGCACCTGGGCCACCAGCTCCAGGAAGGGCCAGAGACTGGTCTCCAGCTTCCAGATCTCCCCGGAGGGGCCGCGGCCGTAGGAGGGCGGGTCCATGATGATGACGTCATAACGCCGGCCCCGGCGGATCTCCCGCTCTACAAACTTGCCGCAGTCGTCCACAATCCAGCGGATGGCGGCGTTCTCCAGGCCGGAAGCCCGGGCGTTGTCACGGGCCATTTGGACCATGCCCTTGGCTGCGTCCACATGGCAGACCGACGCGCCCCCCGCCGCCGCGGCCAGGGTGGCCCCGCCGGTGTAGGCAAACAGGTTCAGCGCCTGGATGGGCCGGCCGGCAGCCCGGATGGTCCGGGTGATAAAGTCCCAGTTCGCCGCCTGCTCCGGGAAGACGCCGGTGTGCTTGAAGTTCATGGGCTTTAGGCAGAAGGTCAGGTCCTTGTAGTGCAGCTGCCAGTCCTGGGGCAGGCTGTGGGCGGACCAGTGACCGCCGCCGGTGTTGGACCGGGCATAGCGGGCGTCATAACGGCGCCAGCGGGGGTCTGTCTTGGGGGTGTTCCAGATGACCTGGGGGTCCGGGCGGACCAGAATATAGCTCCCCCAGCGCTCCAGCTTCTCCCCGTCGGAGGCGTCGATGACCTCATATTCGTTCCATTGATCAGAAATCCACATAACTGTTCTCCCGCTAGGGCTCCTCGGCCCCGAAGTCTCCGATGATGTCAATCAGGCTGGGCGGGGCATAGGCGGCCCGGGCAGCCTCCATGGCCGCCTCGAGGGCTGCCAGGCGCTCGGCTGTATGCTCCGGGCACTTGGAGATGCCGTTCTCCCGCAGGGCGTCCTCCAGGGTGGCGGAGAAGTCGTTCACGCCGTCGGAGGTCAGAACGGTGATGGTCCGGTTTTCAAAGGTGTTCACCTGGAACTGGGCCAGCTCTGTGGCGCCGGCGTTCAGCAGGCGCTGGAACTCATCACTGTGGACAATCTCGTAATATCTGGTGCAGTAATCCGTGGCGTAATACCCGCTGCCCTCCCCGTTGGGGAAGCACATGGGAATCTTGTAGCCCTTGTGATTGTTGCAGGTCTTTTCGGGAATGTCCCCGGCAAAGAGCCGGACGCTGGCCGCCTGGCACAGGGGGCCCGCCCGCAGACCTGTCTGGGTGCAGACGCTGACGGTTTCAAAGCTCTCGCCCTCGGGCATCTTGAACTCGCCGGGCTCCAGGCCGTCCATCAGCTTGGTCATGACCTGCCGCCACATCACCACGGCAGGGTTACGGTTGACCACCAGGCGGATCTCCTCGGGCTCGTCATAGCCGCACCACACCGTGGCGGTATACCGGGGGGTAAAGCCGGAGAACCACCGGTCACGGTTGTCAGAGGTGGTGCCGGTCTTGCCCGCCACGGGCACGCCGCTGATCTGGGCGGGAGTACCGGTGCCGTACTGCACCGCGTACTGCAGCATATAGGTCATATACCAGGCAGCCCGGGGATTCATGGCCTCCACCGGGGGAATGGTGTTGTCCAGCACCACATTGCCGTCGCTGTCCACCACCTTGGTATAGGTGCGGCCCTTGCGGTACTGGCCGCCGTTGGGGAAGGTGGCATAGGCGGAAGCCATCTCCCGGATGGTCAGGCCGTGGGTCAGCTGGCCCATGCCCAGGGGGGCCAGGTCAATGTCAGAGAAGGTGGTGCCGTTGATCTCTTCGGATCGGACCAGGCTGGTCAGGCCCAGCTTCTGGGTGGCAAACTCGTAGCTCTTCATAGGCGTCAGGTCGTTGAGGACCTTGACGGCAATGGTGTTCAGTGACTGGGCCAGGCCGTTGTTGACCAGCATCCAGCCGCTGTAGGTGCGGTTTTCATTCTGGGGCCAATCCCGGCCGTTGAGCTCCATAAAGGCAGAGTCCTGGTAGGCGGAGCCCGGGGTGATAATGCCCTCTGCCAGGGCCGGACCGTAGACCGTAAGAGGCTTGATGGAGGAGCCCGGAGACAGACGGCTCTGGGTAGCCCGGTTCAGCACCAGGTTGCCCTCCTTCTTGCCCACACCGCCGGCCATGGCCACAATGTCACCGGTCTCGTTGTCGATCACAATGATGGCGGACTGCATCTGCTGGCTGGAGTAGGTATCAGGCACGTTGTCAATGTTCTGGTAGACCTCGTCAACCTTGGCCTGGGCATCCAGGTCAATGGTGGAGTAGATGATATAACCGCCGGTGGTGACCATGTTGATGGCCTGATCCTCGGTGATGCCCTCCTTCTGGCTCAGGTCGTGGATCACGTCCCGGATGACCTGGTCCTCAAAGTAGGAGTAGTAGTCCTTCTGCTCCACCTCAAAGTGGTTGAGGGTGTCGCACTTGGGGCAGAGATAGCCGTCGTCTGTGGCCGTGAACCGGCGCAGACTGGCCTCAAAGCCGCAGTTTTCACAGGTATAGGTCTGGTTGCGGTCCACCTTGCTCTTGAACACCAGGGTCTGGTCACAGATTTGGTCATACTCCTCCTGGGTGGGGATCATGCCCTGGAGGTACATCTGCTGCAGGATGGTGAGGGTCCGCTTCTCGTTGTTCTCCTGGTAGACGTAGGGGTTGTACAGCGAGGGGTTGTTGGTAATGCCGATCAGGCAGGCCATCTCCTTGACGGTGAGCTCGTTAAGCTCCTTGCCGAAGTAGACGTTGGCCGCGCTCTTGACGCCGTAGGCGCCCTCGCCCAGATAGATGGTGTTGAGATACCACTCCATGATCTCTTCCTTGGAGTAGTTCTTTTCAAACTCCAGGGCGCGGAAAATCTCCATCAGCTTGCGGCGGACGGTGACCTCGTCGTCCTTCGTCAGGTTCTTGATCAGCTGCTGGGTCAGGGTGGAGCCACCGTAGGTGGAGCCGCCCAGGAACATATTGGCAGAGGCGGACACGGTGCGCATCCAGTCTACGCCGTCGTGCTCCCAGAAGCGCTTGTCCTCAATGGCCACGGTGGCATTGATCATCTGCTCCGGGATCTCGTCATAGGTGGCCCAGACGCGGTTTTCCAGCGCCTCCAGCTGGCGGATCTCTTCATATTGGCCGGTCTGCTTGTTCATGGCATAGATGAAGGAGGACTGGTTCAGCCGCACGCCCACCAGGGAGAAAGCGGCCTTGGGAATGATGTCCTCGTTGATATAGCGGACGGCATCGTCATAGAGCAGCTTGGCTGCCACCCCGCCGATGATGGCCAGGGTCAGGGCCACGATCAGCAGCCCCGACACCAGCCGCCAGAGCAGATGGACCAAATTGCCGGTAACTGTGCGCTGGCCGGGATCCCGGACCTTTCGTTGCGTAAGATTGTATTTTTTCATAGGGCTTCCTCCGTATAGATGCAGCTACCCATAATATGCAACTTACAGTATACAATAAAACCCCGCCCCTTGTCAAATAGAATGGTTGGGGCCGGGGGACAATTTACCGAAAATTCATAATCTCAGGGGGCTTAAGGCAGAAAAGCAGACAGACCAACCGGCCTGTCTGCTTTTGGGAGGGATTACACCTTCTCCTTGACCTTGGCTGCCTTGCCCAGGCGATCACGCAGGTAGTAGAGCTTGGCTCTGCGGACCTTACCTCTGCGGACGGTCTCTACCTTGACGATGTTGGGGGCATGGATGGGGAACACCTTCTCGCAGCCCACGCCATAGCTCAGGCGGCGAACGGTGAAGGACTCCTCAATGCCGCCATGCTTCTTGGCGATTACGGTGCCCTCGAAAACCTGGACTCTCTCACGGGAGCCTTCTTTGATCTTGACATGAACACGGACAGTGTCGCCCACGCGAACCACGGGCAGCTCTTCCTTCATGTACTGGCTGGTCAAAGCCTTCATCAAATCCATTGTCTTGTCCTCCTTAAATTCTAGGTGTTCGTGACACAGGAAATGCCGCTGCGCTCTCGCGCCGGCTGTGCCAGAGGACCACTCTATTTCACAGACCGCTGTATTTTACCACAGCTTGGGCAAAAATGCAAGTATTTTTTTCTTTTTTTCCGGGGCCTTTTCAGGGTTTTGTCACGGAAAATTTACATTTCTCCGCCCCCGGGGCATTGACAGACTGTGTTATAATATTGAGTGGAAAATTTAAGAAAAAGAAGGTTTTTTTATGACTCGTATTGACATTTTCTCCGGCTTCCTGGGCGCGGGCAAGACCACCCTGATTAAGAAGCTGATCAAAGAGGCCTATGCCGGTGAGAAGCTGGTGCTGATCGAAAATGAGTTCGGCGAAATCGGCATTGACGGCGGCTTCCTGAAGGAGGCCGGCATCCAGATCACCGAGATGAACTCCGGCTGCATCTGCTGCTCCCTGGTGGGTGACTTCGGCGCCGCGCTAAAGCAGGTCATTGAGACCTACCACCCCGACCGCATCCTGATTGAGCCCTCCGGTGTGGGCAAGCTCAGCGACGTGATCCTGGCCGTCCAGCGGGCCGCCGAGCACGAGGCTGTGCTGGGCTCCGCCGTGGCCGTGGCAGACGCCACCAAGGTGAAGCTGTATATGAAGAACTTCGGTGAGTTCTACAACAACCAGATTGAGACCGCCGCCTGCATCGTGCTCAGCCGTACCGCCAACATCAAGCCCGAAAAGCTGGAGGCCGCCGTGGCTCTGATCCGGCAGCACAACGACAAGGCCACCCTGGTCACCACCGATTGGGATCAGCTCACCGGCGAGCAGCTGAAGCAGGCCATGGAGTCCTCCGCCACCCTGGAGACCATGCTGGCCGAGCTGGAGCATGAGGCCCACGAGCACCATCCTCACCATGACCATGATGAGGATGAAGACGAGCACGAGCATCATCACCACGATCATGATGAGGACGAGCACGAGCATCATCACCACGATCATGACGAGGACGAGCACGACCACTCCCACTGTGACCACGAGCACGGCCACTGCGAGCATGACCACCACCATCATCACCACCATGCCGACGAGGTGTTCACCAGCTGGGGCAGAGAGACCACCCGCAAGTTTACCGAGCAGGAGTTGCGGGACATCCTCTCCGAGCTGGACGACGCCCTGGAGTACGGCATTGTGCTGCGGGCGAAGGGCATTGTGCCCGCCGAGGACGGCAGCTGGCTCCACTTTGACCATGTGCCCGGCGAAATTGACGTCCGCCACGGCAGCGCTGACGTGATCGGCCGGCTGTGCGTCATCGGCTCCAAGCTGGACGAGCAGGCCCTGGCGGAGCGCTTCGGCGTGTAAGATCGGAGGCCGCCATGCCCATTCCTGTCTATGCCTTTACCGGCTTTCTGGAGGCCGGCAAAACCAAGTTTATCCAGGAGACCCTGGCCGACCCCCGGTTCAATGCCGGGGAGCGGACCCTGGTGCTGGTGTGCGAGGAGGGCGAGGAGGAGTATGACCTGTCCGCCTATCCCCACAAAAACGTCTGGTATGAGACGGTAGACCAGGAGCACGTGACCACCGAGGAGCTGGAAGCCCTGGCCAAAAAGCACCGCATTGAGCGGGTGGTGGCCGAGCTCAACGGTATGCAGATGATTGAGCCCTTCTACCGCCGCTTCCCCGAGAACTGGCAGCTGGCCCAGGAGGTCATGTTTGCAGACGCCACCACCATCCTGGCTTACAACACCAACCTGCGCTCTTTGGTGGTGGACAAGCTCTCCGGCGCGGAGATGGTAGTCTTCAACCGGATGGAAAAGTCCACCGACAAGATGCCCCTGCACAAGCTGGCCCGGGCCCTGAACCGGCGGATCGACATCGTCTATGACTACACCGACGGCTCCACCGAGTTTGACGATATCCAGGATCCCCTGCCCTTTGATCTGAACGCCCCTGTGGTGGACATCGGCGACGAGGACTATGCCCTGTTCTACCGGGACATCACCGAAGAGCCCAAAAAGTACGCCGGCAAAACCGTCCGCTTCAAGGCCCAGGTGGCCCGGCTGAAAAACGACCGCCCCGGGATGTTTGCTCCCGGCCGCTTTGTGATGACCTGCTGCGAGGCGGACATCACCTTTATGGGGCTCCCCTGCCGGTATAAGCAGACCCGGGACCTGGAAATGCGCAGCTGGATCTGGCTGACCGCCCGGGTAGAGGTGAAGCACCATCCCCTCTTCCAGGGCCAGGGGCCCATTCTCACCGCCCTGGAGCTGCGGCCCGCGGAGGCCCCCACCCAGGAGGTCGCTACCTTCTGAGCAGGCGCAGAATCAACTTCACACGTTTCACGGAGATTTGTCTATTACGGACAAATCTCCGTATTGATTTACAATCGTATTACAAGCATGCAGATCGCAGGTGCTTCTCCTCGGCATAAGACTGCGCCGGATTTGCAGCGTTGTGAAGTAGCCGGTCTTTTGCTTTTTTGCCGCCGCGGAGCGCTAGCGGCAGCATGGAACAGGCGGCCACCCTTGCGCCGGCAAATAACGGTTTTGCAGAGCGACTCGGAAATCCCCCTGAAAATGCCGAAAACCCCAGACGGCGTCAGGGGTTTCGGGTGGCATGTGGTTTTTCGAAATTGCGGCGAAATCGTGACAGATCCGCCGGGACGTCACAGTTCATTTCATAATCAACGAAACACGCATATTGTTGAGCACCTTGTATCACCTGCCCGCTGCGGCTCCGCGTCCGGGCTTCCGCAGAAGCGGCACAGCCGGAAGAAGAACCAGAACGCCTACAATCAGGGCCGCCAGGAAGATGCCGTTGTGAGGAATAAAGGAGGCAGTGCCGTCGTCGCCGATGACGGTGTCCGCGTTTCGCAGCACCAGCGCGCCGATCCAGGGACCGATGACGCCGGGAATCAGCACCTGGCCCACAATCCGCAGGCCCTGGAACATACCGGCCCGGTTGGCAGGGGTGTTGTCCCGGATCATGGCGCCGAAAACCGCCATGCCTGCCAGATAGCCGCTCATCATCAGCAGCGAGCCCAGGAACACCGGCACCGTGGAACGGGTCAGATACAGCAGCACATAGCCCGCTCCCAGCATCCCGAGCGCCGGCGGCAGGGTGCCCCGGAAGTGGTATTTGTCATAGAGCTTGCCGTAGAACACCGTGACCACCGCAGCCAGCACAATGGCGGGAGCCATGATCATCACGTAGTTTTCCATCCCCAGGGTGACCTCATAATAGAGAATCAGATAGGGCATGAAAATCTGAATGGAGATGCCGAAGACCGCGAAGGCCGCCAAGGTCCAATAGAGGGCAGGATTCTGCCGCACCACCGAGGGCCGGAAGCCGTAGCTCACGTTCCGGAGGATGCTCTGGTTGGCGGAGGTGTCCACCTTCGGCTCCCGGATCAGGAAAAAGCCCAATACGCCGATGACCAGCACCACCGCTCCGATGACCGTGAAGATGGTCACCCAGGCCGAGGCCTTGTCCAGATCAAACCCCATAAAGCCGCCGAACACCACTAAGATCGCCAGCAGAGGCATCATGGCGTTGACGCCCTCGGCGGTGCCCCGGTTGGTCTCGTCGGTGGAATCCGTGAGCCAGGCATTGAAGCAGGCGTCGTTGGCGCTGGAGCCGAAGAAAGTCATCACGCAGTCCATCACGATGACAAGGCTGACCCCAGCGGAGGCCGCGGAAACTGTGGCCGGAACGATTTTGGAGATTATGTCCGTCCGGATCAGGGCAAAGCTCCAGATGGAAATACCCCAGAGAATGTAGCCTCCGCACATGAAGAGCTTCCGCTTGCCCAGCTTGTCGGACAGGGCGCCGATGAAGATGGTGGTGAGAGTCGCCGCCACCGCGGAGGCCGCCACCATGGTGGAAATCGCTGCCGCCGAGGCATGGAACATCTTGTAGATGAACACGTTGAAATACATGTTCTCCACCACCCAGGCCACCTGACCCACTAAGCTGAAGATGATCAGCGCCGCCCAGAATTTTCCGCTGAGCCTGGTTCGTTTCATCTGTATCGCTCCCCTCACCGAGAAAGTTTTTATTTCTTCGTCACGCCGTCGCCGTAAATGGTGGTCCAGTCGTTTTTCATGGAGATGGGGACCCAGTCGAACTCCTCACACAGGTCGTACATCTTGTCCGCCTTTTTCTCGCTGCCGTTTTCCCGGACCAGGTCGTCGCAGCAGAGCATGAAGGCCAGACTCCTGTAGGGGTTGTTGCTGGTGACGTATTCCGCCATGCTGGCGTCGCCGGTGCTGTTGCCGAAGGAGAGCACCGGCTGTACGCCGATCTCCTGGGCAATCACGGAAACCTTGTTCATCTTCAGGTTCTTTACCAGGAACTCGCCGCCCAGAACCAGCTGATCCTGATCGGCGAACACGTAATCCAGGCCGTCGGTATCCCCCTGATTGGTGGAGACCAGAGTTTCGTCGGAGCCGATGATCTGCCCCATGGGGAGGTTCAGCGGGGAGTTGTACACGATGCCCCGGACAATCAGCCGGTCCGTGCCGCTGACGATATAGACCGTAAAGTCATTGGCCTGCAGGTATTCCACCACCTGCAGCATGGGCTTGTACCAGCCCTCGCCCCGCAGCATGCCGTCGTAGCTGGGCATGGGGAGCTTTTTGAATTCCTGGATGTAGGCGTTGAACTCCTCCGGGGTCATGCCGGCGAAGGAGGAGGCAATGCACTGGCCGTGATCCACCTCCAGACCTGTGAAGGAGGTGCCGTTGAGGTTCTGGTCCACGATCTTGTGGGCGGTTACCTTCTCAAAGTCGCTGGCCTTGTCGATATAATCCGGGTCCTCCAGCACGCGATGGACCAGAAGGGTATAGTCAAAGTAGTTGGGGTCGGTCTCGCAGAACAGCGTTCCGTCCAGATCGAAGACCGCGATCCGGCGGTCCACCGGGATGAAATCCGGGCCGCCCTCAGTGGTAACGGCTGTCACATAGTCGATGAGCTGCTGCTTGGAGGCTGCATCCGCCGTCCAGAGGGAAAGCGCCTCTTCGCCGGAGACCGGCTGGTTTTCGGCAGCCTTCTCCGGGCTCTGCTTCCAGCCAACGCCCAGGGCATACAGGCAGCTCACCGCCAGCAGCAGACACAGGGCGATCATTGCCAGGGATTTCCAAAAAGTGATGGGATTCTTTTCCTTCTTCATGGCTGTTCCTCTTCTTTCTGATGGGTTGATTCAAATCCGGGTATTCCCGGTGATTTCCAATTTGTCCGGCTCCACGCAGCAGGGCAGACACAGGATCTGCACCCCAGCCTGTTTGGCCGCCTCCAGAGCCGCAGCAAAGGCCGGATCTGTCTCACCGTTGGGCAGCACAAGCTCCAGGCCCTCCGCCTGCATCACAAAGGCCACAGCGGCGTGATAGCCCCGGGCCGCCGCTCCGGCGAGCTCCTTCAGGTGCTTCGTGCCCCGCTCTGTGGGTGCGTCGGGGAAATAGCCGATTCTCTCCCGCTCCAGGGTGCAGCCCTTGACCTCCAGCAGATACTTTTCTCCGCCCCGTTCCATATAGAAGTCAATCCGGGACTGACCGAAGGGGTATTCCGGAATGATCCGGTCAAAGCCCTGCCGGGCCAGCCACTCCCCTGCTGCGGCGTTCGGCGCCTGGCTGTCGATGTTAAACAGGACGCCTGTGCTTTTCCGGACGGCAATCAGGTCGTATTTCGTTTTCCGCGCTGGGTTGTCCGACTTTGCCAGCCATACCTCCGCCCCGGGCACCAGCAGCTCCCGACACCGCCCCGTGTTCTTCACATGGACGGTCTCTTCCTGCCCGCCGATCTCCACCCGGGCAATAAACCGATTGGGCCGCGCCAGAAAAACCCCACGGCAAATATTGTGATAAATCATAGACGTTCCGTTCTGTTATAAAGGCTTTTCCCGTTCTCGCACGCAGAGCAGCCGCCCTGGGCCGATCGGCAGACGGCCCTTCTGCCCTCAGGCCAGGCCGCAGATCAGGTTCCGATAGAAATCCACCGCGCCGGGGAGGCAGCTGTATTCGATGTTCTCGTTGACGCCGTGCATGCCCTTCATCTGCTCGGGGCCGTAGATCACGGGCGCAAACCGGATCACGTTGTCGCAGATGGCCTGGTAGAAGCGGGCATCGGTGGCGCCGGTCATCACGTAGGGGCAGGCGGGCAGGCCGGGGAAGGTCTGCTCCACGATCCGGGTTGCATACTGCCAGCCCTCGCCGGAAATGTCCGTGGCTGCGGTGTAGTCGCTGGCAGCCCGGACCTCGGTCTCCAGGTCGTACTCTGCGGCCAGCGCCCGGATGATCCGCAGGCTCTCGTCCATGCCCTGGTGGGGGATGAAGCGCATGTTGGCCCAGACGGTAGCCTCCTGGGGCAGGACGTTGCAGGCGTCGGAGCCGGACTGCATGGTAAAGGCAATGGTGGTTTTCAGCAGAGCCCCCGCCTGGGGAGAGAGCTTGGGCATGACCAGCTTCAAAAGGGGCCCAAAGAGCCAGATATTCCCGAAGAGCAGCCGCAGGCCAAAGCCCGCATAGGGTGACAGCCGGGTGAACATGGCCTTCACCTCGGGCTCAAATTGCTTTTTGAAGGGAGCGCGCCGCTCTACCCGGTTTACAAACGCCGCCAAACGGGCAATGGGGCTGTGGGCCGGTGGTGCGCTGGCGTGGCCGCCCTGGGAGCGGGCTGTGAATATCACGTCGGCCTTGCCCTTCTCAAAGACGCCCATCATGGCGAAGTTCCCGGGGATCCCGGCGATGGGGTCTGTGATGATGCCGCCGCCCTCGTCACAGACCAGCCAAGGCTTCACACCCCGGCGGGACAGCTCGTCCACCAGCGTTTTGCAGCCGGGGCCGGCCCACTCCTCGGTGCAGGAGGAGGAGAGATACACGTCCTGGGCCGGGACAAAGCCCCGGGAGAGCAGCTCCTCCACGGCCTGGAAAAAGGCGAAGACGGAGCACTTCGTGTCCGAGCTGCCCCGGCCCCAGACCTTGCCGCCCTCAATCTCGCCGGAGAAGGGCGCGTGGCTCCACTCCCCTTCCGCCGGCACCACGTCCTGGTGGCTCATGAGGACGATGGGCTTGTCACTGCGTTTGCCCTTCCAGTAAAAGAGCAGGTTCCCGTCCAGCTCCGTCTTTTCGAGATGGGCGTGGACCAGGGGAAAGAGCTCCGCCAGCAGCCGGTGAAAGCCCAGAAACTTCTCCCGCTGGTCCTCTCCGGGCACGGAGACGGTCTCATACCGCACCATGCGGGACAGGGCCTGGGCGTACCGCTCCGCCCGGGCCGGGGCCGGGTCTGGACGATAGGTGGAGACCTTATGCCCTGCCAGCAGGGTCCGGAGGACGGCGATCCCCAGCAGCAGCACCACCAGCCCCAGCAGGCCCAGCAGCACATAGATGATCCACATCATTTTCTGTCCCCTCCCGTTTTCTTGTACTTCAGCCAGGCCAGGAGGATCGCCAGCGCGCCGCTGGGCAGGATCATAAAGCTGGTGGAGGAGGTCAGGCCGGGAATCAGGATGAAGAGCAGGCTCATGACCAGCAGGGGCAAGGCCGCGATGTCCAGATTTTTGCGGAAATACTTGTAGGCCATGGCGCCGAAGAGAGCCGGGACCACGTTGTCGAAGGCCGGGGCCAGGGTCGAGGACTGGAGCAGGGGCTGCAGAGGGATCAACAGCGCCACGCCCACCGCCAGCACCAGGATCGTCACCAGCGAGGAGGTGGCGATGGAGAGGGTGGAGATGATCTCGTTCTCCGGGGTACCGGCCTTGACGCCCACAATGTCCCGGGCATTGACGGCGCAGGGGATCTTCATGTTGATCAGGTTGCCGGTGATAAAGGCCAGATAGCTGCCGCCGGCCCCCAGCATGGGTGTGTAGACCAGCCACTCAGCGATGCAGCTCACAAACCAGACCAGACCGATGGCCAAAAAGCCGCTCCCGGTAGCCTTCAGATCCGGGGAGGTCCCCAGATAGCCGCCGATCACAAAGGGAACCCCCAGCAGGAGCACCAGGGTGATCACGCTGGCAATCCGGCCAAAGAGATGGGTGCCTCTGTTGTAGGTCTCAAAGAGGGCTTGCTTTTCCTTGTCCATGGCAGAGATCTCCTCTGCAGCGGCGAGGTTTTTGTTCTCGTTCATGATAACGCCCCCCTTCTCAGAGTCTGCCCAGCAGCACGGCGCAGGCCATGGCCAGCAGCATGCTGCCCGCGATGGAGAAGCTCTCTACCCAGGTCTGCTTTTTCTTTTCTGCCAGCCAGACGAAGCCTGCCATAGCCATGCTCGCCGCCAGGACCACAGCCAGGGGCAGCCACGAGCCGGTAAAGGTAAAGCGTCCGTTGCCGGAGACGAAGCCGCCGAGATAGCTGCCCAGGTAGGCGCAGATCAGGCCGATGAACATGGCGGTCATGGCCTTGTCGCCAAAGCCGGAAACCCCGGCGCTCTTGCCGCTGCCGCTGCCCAGGCGCTTGAGATAGCGCTTGTTGAAGAGCGTGGAGAAAACCATGCCCCACATGATGCACAGGCTCATCAGCAGGCAGATCGTGACGAAGCCCCGGGTTGTCATGGTGGAGGCCGAGAGGCCGCCCAGCCCCGCCTGCTCCGCGGCGGCGGTGGCCACCTGGGTCTCATAGTGCAATGCCCCGATCACAGACAGCCGCAGCCAGGGCCAGGGCGTGCCCAGGCTGCCGGACAGGGCGATGACGCCCAGCAGAATGCCCACGCTGGGCAGCAGGGTGAAGGTGGCGCTGGCGGCGATGACCCGCTTCATCTTTGTGACGTCAATGCCCATGGCCTTGCCCGCCCGGTAGGCCCGGATCAGGAAGAACAGGCTGACCGCCGCGATAAAGAGGATGATCGCCCCGCAGACAATGTAGAGAAAGGGGCTGTTCAGTTGGGTCAGGATCGACATACGCAGAACCTCCTTAGTTCTAAGGGCCCGCCGGGCCCGTTTTCTTTGATGCTCCTTGGATGCGCGGATGCTATGTACGCCGCATCGAGAGATCGGCTCGACCGGCGAAATTGAGCAGCGATTCCGTTGGAATTGAGCAACAGCACCGCCCGAGTTGAGCAGTGCCACCGCTCAGGTTGAATATCGACAAAACGCATAAGCTCGGGTACCACAAAGGGACGACCTGCTCCCTGCAAGTCGCCCCTTTTGACGCGATGTCGCTGCTCCGCGTGGAGGGTTATGGACGCACATTGCAGCAAGCGCAAACTGTAAACCGTTTATTTGGCCGTCTTCAAACGTTTATCCGCCCACCGGAAGAAGTCGGGCACAGAAACGAACAGCGGCAGGTTGTTCTCCACCAGGTCGATCAGCTCATCGGCAGTGAAGGGCCGGTAGCCATAGCCAAAGCGCTCATCAATCTCCTCCAGCCGCTCCCCTGCGGCAGCACGGAGGAACTTTTTTGTACCCTTGTTGATCTTCTGCAGGCGTTTGAGGTAGTCCGTGGCCTCATCGGGTCGGTCCAGCTTATAATAGAGTACCGCCAGCGCCAGCAAAAACTGAGAGTCCTCGTAATCGTCAAACTTTTTCAGCAGGGCCAGGGCGGCAGGCTCGTCCTCCAGAGCGGCGTACACGCACATGAGGGAGAAGCGAATTCCGAGATTGTCGTTTTCGCACAGTTCCAGCGAACGCTCGCCCACAGCCGCCGCTTTGCGCAGCTTCCCCAAGGCGAACAGCGTATTGAGGTACTGATACCGCACCCGCATATAGGGACGGGTCTCGAACACAGCCCAGAAGTCGCCCATGGAATCCCGGAAGAAGCCGCCCCGTTCCATCTGAGCGTCGCCCTTTCTGAGGAGCTCTTCCAGGGCGTCCAGCATTTGATGGGGCTTTTTCATGGTCAGCTCGATCTTGGCCAGCCCTGCGTCCAGGTTGTCCGGCTCAAGCTCCAAAGCCTTGTTCGTGTATTCCAGCCGCTGCTTCTGGGTCCGAGCCTCCTCGGCCAGCTCCAGATAATCCATCGCCGTTTCCGGCTCCGCCGGAGCAGCTCCCGCACCGGATTGCAGCTTTGTGTTGTAGTCTGCCATAAACTGCGAGATAAGCCGATCCATTTCCTGATCGCTCATCTCATCCCCACCGTTGGCATCCAGATACTTGTGCAGGTCGCGAAAGATCTTTTCTGTCTCTCTGCTCATAGTGCAGTCCCTCTTTCCACAATATTGGTTCTGTTATGATTGCCGAAGAAAGGGTTTCTTCGCTTCAAAAACATTCTGCTTCAGATTGATCATAACCATGAAGCCCATTTCATACAGTTGGCTCGTGTACTTATACCGGCTCAAAGAAGGTATCCGGCCTGTTGGGATCGAAAATCTCGTTGGCCCACATAAGGGTGACGAGGTTTTCCGTGTCGGAGAGATTGATAATATTGTGAGTATAGCCGGGGAGCATATGGACAGCCTGGGGACGCTCGCCGCTAACCTCAAACTCCAGAATCTCATCGGTGCCCAGCTTACGCTCCTGAATCAAGCCATGACCGGAAACTACAATAAAAAACTCCCACTTGCTGTTATGCCAGTGCTGGCCCTTGGTGATGCCGGGCTTAGAGATATTCACGGAGAACTGGCCGTGGTCGGCGGTCTTAAGCAGCTCGGTGAAGCTGCCCCGGGCGTCCACGTTCTGCTTCAGGTCGAAAGCTACCTTCTCCTTCGGCAGATAGGACAAGTACATGGAGTAGAGCTTCTTCTCCAAAGAGCCAGCGGGGATGGTCGGCATAATCAGGGTTCGTGGCTGGTCGTGGAAGCTTTGCAGCAGCTCCACAATACGGCCCAAGGTAGCTCTATGGGTCACTGGGGCCAGGCAGAACCGGCCCTTGGGGTTCGGGATAGGATCCAAGCCTTCGTACTCGCAGCGCTGCTCCTTCCCCTCCAGGGCGTCATACATGGCCTCCATCAAGTCGTCGATGAACAGCAGCTCCAGCTCTACGCCGGGGTCGTTGACGGTGATGGGAAGATCGTGGGCGATGTTGTGGCAGAAGGTGCCCACAGCCGAATTATAGTTCGGCCGAATCCACTTGCCTGCAAGGTTCGGGAAGCGGTAGACAAGCGCCTTGGCACCTGTCTGCTCCTGGTAGCGGAAAAACAGCTCCTCCCCTGCCCGCTTGGAACGGCCATACGGAGAGTCGCCAAAGCGGCCGGCCAGAGTAGCCTGTACAGAACTGGAGAGCATCACAGGGCATTTGTTCCCGGCATTCCTTAACAGCTCCAACAGCTCTGAGGAAAAGCCGAAGTTGCCCTTTTCAAACTCCGCCGGGTCCTTGGGTCGGTTGACTCCAGCCAGATGAAAGACAAAATCTGCCTTGTCGCAGCTCTCCTCCAGAAGGTCGCGGGGGGAATCCAGGTCATATTCATAAATCTGACCGATTGAAATGTTGGGCCGGGTGCGATTCTTTCCGTCCCGGATCGCCTTCAGGTTTTCCACCAGGTTCCGGCCAACGAAGCCCTTGGCTCCGGTAATCAGAATGTTCATAGAGTCTCCTTCCGCCAGACCATCTTGTTCACCACGCCGGTGTAGCTTTGAATGATCTTTACCACCTTGTCGGAAACATTTTCGTCCACATAGTCCGGTACGGGAATGCCGTTGTCCCCATTCTGCACCATGTCCACGGCGGTACAAACTGCCTGCAGCAATCCGCGAGTATCAATGCCGGCCAGGACGAAGCCCCCCTTGTCCAAGGCCTCTGGCCGCTCGGTCGAGGTGCGGATGCACACGGCCGGGAAGGGCTTGCCAATAGAGGTAAAGAAACTGCTCTCCTCCGGCAGAGTGCCCGAATCACTGACTACCGCAAAAGCGTTCATCTGCAAGCAGTTGTAGTCGTGGAAACCCAGGGGCTCGTGGCGGATCACCCGGCGATCCAGTTGGAAGCCGCTGGCCTCCAGCCGCTTGGCAGAACGGGGATGGCAAGAGTAAAGCACCGGCATGTCATAGGTCTCGGCCAGCTTGTTGATGGCGGAAAAGAGGGAGTTGAAATTCTTCTCCGTGTCGATGTTCTCCTCCCGATGAGCGGAGAGCAGAATGTAATGCCCCTTCTCCAACCCCAGTCGGGTGTGGACGTCACTGGCCTCAATCTGGGCCAGATTCGCCCGCAATACTTCAGCCATGGGAGATCCGGTGACATAGGTCCGCTCCCTTGGCAGGCCACAGTCCGCCAGATAGCGCCGGGCGTGCTCGGAGTAGGCCATGTTCACGTCAGAGATGATATCCACGATGCGGCGGTTGGTCTCCTCCGGCAGGCATTCATCCTTGCAGCGATTCCCCGCCTCCATATGGAAAATGGGAATATGAAGCCGTTTGGCCCCAATAACAGACAGGCAGGAGTTGGTATCCCCCAGAACCAGCACTGCATCTGGTTTTATGTCAACCATTAGCTCGTAAGAGCGGGCAATGATATTCCCCATGGTCTGCCCAAGATTGTCTCCGACAGCATCCAGATAGACCTCCGGCGGATCCAGGGCAAGGTCCTTGAAGAAAACACCGTTCAGGTTATAATCGTAATTCTGACCGGTGTGGGCCAGGATCGTGTCGAAATAACGGCGGCATTTCTTGATAACCGCAGACAGGCGGATAATTTCCGGGCGGGTCCCCACGATAATCAACAGCTTCAGTTTCCCATTGTTTTGAAAGGCAGCCATTTTGTCTCCCTTCTCCCGGGTTAACGGCCCAGGGCTTCTTGCACGTAGTCTGTTGTCAGCAGTTTCTTCACAACGCCGTCCACATCCAGCAGGTTCGTGTTGGATGAGGTGTAGCTCTCGTCGGACTGGGTTTCCACCTTGCCCTCCACGAAGAATTTGTCGTAGTTCAGGTCCCGATTGTCTGCGGCGATACGGAAATAGTCTCCCATGTCAATAGATCGCAGCCGCTCTTCCCGGGTCACCAATGTCTCATAGAGTTTTTCCCCGTGGCGAGTGCCAATGACCCGGGTGCCGGTGTCTCCGAAAAGCTGCTGAACAGCTTTAGCCAGATCTCCGATGGTGGATGCGTCCGCCTTCTGCACGAAGAGATCCCCCGGCTGGGCGTGTTCAAAGGCGAATTTTACCAGGTCCACCGCCTCATCCAAATTCATCAGAAAACGCGTCATATCCGGATTGGTAATGGTAATGGGGTTACCGGCCTTGATTTGATCGATAAAAAGAGGAATCACAGAGCCCCGGCTGCACATAACATTGCCATAGCGAGTACAGCAGATGACTGTGCCACCCCGTTCCGCCGCCACTCTGGCGTTGGCGTAGATGACATGCTCCATCATGGCCTTGGAGATGCCCATGGCGTTGATCGGGTAAGCAGCCTTGTCAGTGGACAGGCAGACCACCCGCTTCACCCCTGCATCAACAGCAGCATGGAGTACATTGTCAGTTCCTTCCACATTTGTCTTGACAGCCTGCATGGGGAAGAACTCACAAGATGGCACCTGCTTCAAAGCGGCCGCGTGGAAGATGTAATCCACCCCGGGCATAGCGTCCGCCACAGAGCGTGGATCCCGCACATCGCCCACATAAAACTTCACCTTTTTCGCGTGGTCCGGGTACTTGGCCTGCAGCTCGTGCCGCATATCATCCTGCTTCTTCTCGTCTCTGGAGAAAATACGGATCTGGCCGATGTCAGTTGTTAGGAAATGCTTCAGTACCGTATGACCGAAGGAGCCAGTGCCGCCGGTGATTAATAGGGTGGCGCCAGAAAAGTTCGACATAGCTTGTTTCCTCTTTTCATCATGTCGTTTATTCTTATATGGTACCAGGTCTTTTGCGTTATTTCAAGAGCATTCAGCGCGGAAACAGAGAAATGCGGTCAAGAAACATGTACTACACAAATCTCCGGCATAATAAAGACTCGCGGAACCTTTCCGTGACCAGCTAAGCCGCTGGAAATAATCAGCTGAACCTTGCCTGGATTGAAATAGCCCATATCGTAGTCGGGGAACCAGCCCTGCATTGGAGCGTAGACCCCACCAATTCCGGGAATCCGGATCACACCACCGTGGGTGTGTCCGCTGAGAAACAGGTCGATGTCCCAATCGTCATAGGCATGGACAAAAATAATCGTATCCGGCAGATGGGCTAACACGATGGTTGGCAGCCCGGAGTCCTGCATCTGGGTCATCAGCTTGTATTCCGGGGAGGCGTGATATTTCTCCCGGGTGCGGCCAAAGGGGTACAAATGCCCCATTGTTCCACCTAAGCAGATGGTGTTTCCGGCAATGTTCGCAGTGACGCAGCTTTCGTCCAGCAGGACAGAACCGGAGGCCTCAATTCCCGGGGCCAAATCACTCCCGCCATTTGCAAAAAACTGCTGCTCATGGTTCCCGTACGAAACATAAACCGGAGCAATCTCCCGCAGCTTGGCGAGAAGGCTCAGAAAGCGCTGGGCTTCGGCCTCATCGCCGCTGCCGTTAATCATGTCGCCGATGGAAAAAATTACATCCGGCTGCTGTGCCCGAACCTGGTCCAGCAGGGTTTCATTTCCTTCCCCAAACTCGCGGCCATGCAGGTCGGTTAGTACTACAGCAGTAAACGGATGCTCGATGCCGTCAATTTGAACATCATATTCGTGTACAGTCAAGCAGGAATAACATACGAATGCTGAAACACCGACAGCAAGGGCACAGGCAAAGATCAGCGCTCCGATAATTCCCAGACAGATCCGTATTTTTTTCTTCATAGCCGCTCTCGATTTCCGTACATTTTCTCGTAATAATTCCGATACTCGCCGCTGATGATGGTCTCCCACCAATGCCGATGGGTCAGGTACCAGTCAATAGTCTTGTCCAGGCCGTCGGCAAACTTGGTCTCTGGCAGCCAGCCCAACTCCCGATGGATCTTGGTGGGGTCGATGGCGTAGCGCATATCGTGGCCTTTCCGGTCCGCCACAAAGGTGATGAGGCTCTCGGGCTTGCCCAGCTTTTGACAGATCAAGCGCACGATGTCGATATTCCGCATCTCGTTATGGCCGCCTACGTTATAGACCTCACCCACGGTACCCTTGCGGAGGATCAGATCGATGGCACGGCAGTGGTCCTCCACATAGAGCCAGTCCCGGACGTTCTCCCCCTTGCCGTAGACGGGCAGGGGCTTGTCATTCAGAGCATTGGCAATCATCAGGGGAATCAGCTTCTCCGGAAAATGATAGGGGCCGTAGTTATTAGAGCAGCGGGAGATGGTGGCCGGGAGGCCGAAGGTCCGGTGGTAAGCACCAACCAGCAAATCTGCGGCGGCTTTGGAAGCGGAGTAAGGGCTGGAGGTGTGGATGGGCGTCTCCTCGGTGAAGAAGAGGTCCGGCCGGTCCAGAGGCAGGTCCCCGTAGACCTCATCGGTGGAGACCTGATGGTAACGCTTGGTGCCATACTTGCGGCAGGCGTCCATCATTACCTGGGTGCCCAGGATATTGGTTTGCAGGAATATCTCCGGCGTCTCAATGGAACGGTCTACATGGGACTCGGCGGCGAAGTTCACCACCGCATCGGGCTGCTCCTTCTCGAAGATCTCATACACCGCTGCCCGGTCACAGATGTTGACCTTGTAGAAGGCAAAATTGGGATTCTTCAGAGCCTCCTCCAACGTGGAGAGGTTTCCTGCATAGGTCAGCGCGTCCAGGCAGACGATCCGGTCTTCCGGGTGGTTTTTCAGTTCAAAATAGATGAAGTTGGCGCCGATGAAGCCGGCGCCGCCGGTCAAAAGAATGGTCATGACATTTACCTCACGTCAATTGGGAAGAACTTATCGGGAAAAGAGCTTGCCCTCGGCAACTTTTCGCAGATGGGCGCCGTAGGCAGATTTTCCGTACCGGTCAGCGGACTTCAGCATGGATTCCTTTGTGATCCATCCGTTGCGGAAGGCGATTTCCTCCGGTGCGGAGATGACCACGCCCTGGCGGTTCTGGATGACCCGGACGAATTCCGTGGCCTCCGCCAGGGATTCCATGGTGCCGGTGTCCAGCCAGGCAAAACCCCGTCCCAGAAGCTGTACGTCCAGCAGATCCTCCTTCAGGTACATCTCGTTCAAGGTCGTGATCTCCAGCTCTCCCCGGGGCGATGGCTTGACCTGGGCAGCCTTCTTGCTGACGCCCTTGGGGTAGAAATAGAGGCCTGTGACGGCGTAGTTGCTCTTGGGCTCCGTCGGCTTCTCCTCAATGGAGATGGCCTTGCCGCTGTCGTCAAATTCCACGACACCGAACCGCTCCGGATCGTTGACATAATATCCAAAGACAGTGGCCCGACGATTTCGCTCCGCATCAACCACAGCAGCGCGCAGAGCACTGCCGAAGCCGTTGCCGTAGAAAATGTTGTCTCCCAGCACCATAGCGCAGGCACTGTTCCCAATGAACTCCTCGCCAATCAGAAAGGCCTGGGCCAGTCCATCCGGGGAGGGCTGCTCGGCGTAATGGAGCTCCAACCCATACTGAGAGCCGTCCCCAAACAGCCGCTCAAAGTTGGGCAGATCCTGGGGAGTGGAGATGATCAGAATGTCCCGGATCCCAGCCAGCATCAGCGTGGACAGGGGATAGAACACCATAGGCTTGTCGTAGATGGGCAACAACTGCTTCGACGTAATCATAGTCAGCGGATACAAACGCGTGCCGGCTCCACCGGCGAGGATGATACCTTTCATAACCCACTCCTGTTCTGATGAAAAACATCACATAAGATACTTCTTCAACGTTTTGGTATGTCGATAGGCAATCATACAGATTGCCCAGGAAAGCAACAGAATTACCGTGCATTTGACGTAGCCGTTCATTAGGATTCCCTGTCCTCGTTTCAGCACGGGAATCAGCGGAAGACAGTAGGAGCAGAACCGATGATAGCACCACACCAGTGGGAGGTGCAGAAGATACATGCCCGTTGACAGATGCCGTAGCTGCACGGTGCGATCCGGGTTCAAATTTCCTGGAAGGCGAATCAATAAGGCCAGCAACAACGGGACAAGAACGATTTGCGTCACGTAGAAAGCCCCATCATCGGTAAACGAGGCAAACCTTTGGACGAGAAGGACCTCGGCTGTATAGACCAGATAACTAGCTGCCAAGAGAATCCAAATAAGCCGTTGCGGAATCTTCTGCGTATGTCGCTCTGTGAATGCGCCGAGCGCCAAATACAGAATTCCGATGAACACCCCGTTGTGAGGGGCAAGGAATACTTTGAAATACCAGTCAATCGCTGGACGAATCGCTGTGTTTTCAATCAAGAAATAATAGTTGTTGCAGAGAAGAGCAAACGTATAGAACACCAAGCCTACGGGGATGGCGGCTGAGATGCGGTCTCGCTGCAAAAACGGAATCAGAAGCAGAGCCCCGACGATACTTGCCTGGATATACCAAAGAGCGTTGTTCGGGTAAAACAGGATGTGTTGAATCGTCTGCACCAAGGTGTCGGCCAAACCGGTTTTCGAAATGGCGCAGTCAATCCAGAACTGAAGAATCCAAACAACTGAGAAAAACGCCAGGAGCTGCAGTAACCTCAGACAGTAACGCTTCACAGCCACGCCTGTTCCTCGTACCCTACAGCTATTAGAAAGGAAAAAACCGGATGCTGCAAAAAAGAAAGGAACGGCCAGCCGAAACAGCAGCTTCTCAATCCAGTATACACCGGGAAGCCGGACATTGGAATGCATTACGATGACGCAGACGCAGAAAACAAACTTGACCACGTCCACCCACTGGTAGGTGCGGCGCTCCTGTCTTAATCTGTGCTGTATCTCCACATAGTCCTCCAAAGAACTCTTAGTTAAAATCATCCTCATAACTGGAACCACCATGTACGAATCTCCACTGTGGACGTTGCTGTCAGAGGTTGTTTTTCTGCTCGTTGAGGATTGTTTGGTACATGTCGATCAAACTCTGGCTGTTGCGCTCATAAGAATAGGTGTGCATCGCATGCTGCCTTCCACGTATTGAAAACTGTTCTGCCAATGCCTCATCTTCGAAAAGATTGCAGATGTACTGCGCCAGAACATGAACCTCTGCAAAGTTGTAGAAATATCCATCTATTCCATGGTCAATCATCTCTGGCAGTGCTCCGACAGCAGTAGCGATGCTGGGCACCCCTAAAATCCGAGCTTCGCCCAAGGCGGTTGCCAAGTGTTCATGAGAAGATGGTGAAACAAACACATTACATTTGAGGAGTTGACGCTTCATTGCCTCTGCATCTAAATATCCAAGAAATACCACATGGTTCCGTAACTGATACTGGTCTATCAATTCTTGGATATACCAGTGATAATCCGGTGTAAGAGCCTGAATGAAGCGTTTGATTCCCCTGTAGTTTCTGTATGAAAAAGTTGCTCCGGCCAGGACCAACTTGGCATCCGGATACTGCTGGACAACCTTCCGCATTGACTGAATCAGAATATGTGCACCTTTTTCCGGCCTCGTCATGAGCGCAAGGACGGTATGCCGGTCACATGCTTTTAGATTCCAAACCAAATCCTCATAAAATGGGCTTCTGAGAAAACACCCACACTCAAACATCCTGCACTCGGGATTCTCCGCATGGATATAAGCGCTGCCCCATTTGCTGCAACCATCAGCATTACGAATCAGGTGGAATGATTCCTTTTCCCTTTTGGCACGAAGGGAAAAATCCTCCTGTTTACGTTGCAATGGAGGCGGTTCTTTTGTCAGACAACGTCTCAGTCGTTTCAAAATGGTGTCCCGAATTATTGTATCTGGAATACCGTCTAGACAGGTCTCTGCGATGCACTGGAGCGCTCCTTGTAAAGTTAATACTGTTTTACTTGGATCAGCTTTCTTTAGTAAGGGAAGAACTGCGGCATATTCTGTCCCAAATACATGAATCAAGTTCGGAACTTCGTCCTGAATCAGTTTCTGAAACTGTGCTTCCAGGAATTGATCGGATTCGCTGGGAATGAGGTAGTAGGTAATACCGTTAACTATATATTTGCCTGTGCTGCGAACAGATTCTGCTGCACAACAAATCACCATTTCCACGCCAGACTCCCGGACAGCTTTCAGAGCCCCGGTGAGCCAGCCTCCAAACACGGAGGGTTTTCCACCTAAATGTATTGATAGCTCAGGCATAACAGTATTAACCAGCCACATAACCTTCATATAAACAATCCCTCTGTACGGTAAAACGGTGTAATGGAGACTCTATATGTCATCAGTGCCCTTAAGCACTTCTAAGGCATAGGAAGTACTTGGGAATTACCAGTTTATTGCCCTCGCAGATAAGCTTGAAAGTCATTATAATCCCGAATATAGTCCTCTTCCAGGAAATACTCCGAGGCAGCAACACACAAAACCGAATCCGATTTCAGCCACAACATTTCCCGCCATGTGGGCTTTTCTATCACCACACCGACAGACGGATCATCCAACGTGATTTCCTCGCGGTTGATTCCGTCATCCAGAAACAGCCGAATTTCCCCATAGGGGCAGAACAGCAGCTGCTTGAGTTCTTTGTGAGCATGGAAGCCTCTGTAAATTCCCTCAGGAACTCTGGAAATGTAATAGATCCGCTTGATTTCAAAATCAATATCACGCTCCGCTTCAAAGAAAGACAGTTCACCTTCGCCGGGAGTCGGAACGGTTCTAATATGGATGACTTTGCATCCAGCTACAGTTTTTTCTTGATGCTCCATGTTTCGTCCTCATCTCTTGGGTGAAGTCCGGGGCTTCTTATTCGCAGGGGAAGCTGTTCAACGTTTCCACAACGTAACGAACTTCATCTTCGGTCATTCCATAGTACATGGGAAGGGAAAGCTCCGTGCTGCTGATTTCCTCCGCAATCGGAAGGTCGAGATCCGCAAACTCCCGGTAGCATTCCTGCTTGTGGATGGGCGTCGGATAATGCTTGTTGGTGCCGATGCCTTTCTCACTGAGATATTGCTCCAACTCCGCTCTTTTCTTGCAGCGAATAGCAAAAACGTGCCATACCGGCTCTGCATATTCGGGGACATATGGAAGCACAATAGCCGGATTTTTGATGCCGGCGAGATACTTGGCCGCGATGTCCCGCCTCACGGCGTTCATTCTGTCCAAAGAGGGAAGCTTTGCCGCCAGAAAAGCTGCCTGCAACTCGTCCAGTCTGGAATTCTGCCCCTTGTAAATGTGGTGGTATTTGTAGTCTGAGCCGTAGTTCCCAAGGGCTTTAACCTTCTCTGCGATGGACCTGTCACCGGTAACAACCGCACCGGCATCGCCCAGAGCGCCGAGATTCTTTCCAGGGTAGAAGCTGAAGCCGGAGGCGTCGCCGAAGGTACCGATCCTGCGCCCCTTGTATCTCGCTCCGTGGGCCTGAGCGCAGTCCTCAACAACGTACAGATTATACTGCCGAGCAAGCTGCATGATGGGATCCATATCGCAGGGCTGTCCGTACAGATGCACGGGCATAATCGCCTTGATTCGCTTTGCATCCGGGCGTCTCAAAGCCTCTTCGACGCGACTGGGATCCAGATTGAAGGTCCTGATATCCGGCTCCACGAAAACCGGCACGGCGCCTGTGTAGGTAACCGCAAGCGCGGTAGCAATGTAGGTATTGGAGGGAACAATGACAGAATCCCCTTCGCCAATCCCCAGGGCCTTCAAGCTCAGGACAAGAGCGTCCAGACCGTTGCCGCAGCCGACACAGTAAGGCACACCGCAAAAAGCAGCAAAGGCCTTTTCAAACGTTCGGTCTTCTGTACCGTCAATATACCAGGAAGCAGTAAAAACTCTGTCAAAAGCTTCCTTCAATTCGGCGTGAAGCTCACGCTCCATGGGAAGGAAAGAAGAAAACGGTATATGCATAGTTGTTCTCCCAATTGTCAACTCAGATTTTACGATTCCTGATGATCTAACACTTCCATCGGCAGTCTGATGCTGCCGTATTCGTTGTAGTTCCAATTCATCTTCATGGTATTGTCGACGACACCGCGGTAAGAGATAATCTTTTCCTGGTTTTCCATCACTTCAATCTCGAAAAGCTGATCGACGGAATCATCGAACAAAGCATTGCCGGAGGCATCAATCTCATGGAACTGGACACAAATGATGTAGGTACCAGGGATAATGTCCTTCAGGCTGAGAGCCAGCTCCGTCGTAAACCCCGTGTCCTTCGGGAGATCCCCGAGGGCAACAGAGGAAAAACCGACAGTTGCAGCGCTCACATGCCGCATAAATACATTCAAGGTCAAATCTCGCACATCGGCGTTTGTCTGCCAATGGACGGCAAATCGGACGGTATCATCCTGAAGGTAAAGGTTGTTGACCTTATCCACCAACCAAGCATCCAGCATCTTCACGCGCATCTTGCACATTCTGTGCCGCTCAATGGAACGAAGGTCGCGATTGATAGCATCGGACCGGTTTACGGCCAAATACTTCCCGACTCCTCCCGGGGTATTGCCGTCGTAAACCACTTTGCCTTTCTCCAGTACGATGACTCTAGAGCACAGACGTTGGATGGTGTTCATGTTGTGGCTTACATACAGAATGGTTCTGCCTGCAGAATTGGCTTCATCATCCATCTTGTCCAGACATTTCTTCTGGAATTTGGCATCTCCGACGGCCAGGACCTCGTCCATGATCATGATTTCTGAATCCAGGTGGGCCGCTACAGAGAAGGCCAGCTTCACGTACATTCCTGAGGAATAGCGTTTCACCGGGGTGTCGATGAACTGTCCCATCTCGGCAAACTCCACGATTTCGTCGAATTTGCGCGCAATCTCTGCCTTGGTCATACCGAGAATCGCACCGTTGAGATAGACGTTTTCGCGGCCAGTCAATTCTGGGTGGAAGCCTGTACCGACTTCCAGCATGGAGGCAACTCTGCCATGGAGACGGATTTCTCCACTGGTTGGCGCAGTTACCCTGGAAACCAGCTTCAAGAGGGTGCTTTTTCCAGCACCGTTGTGTCCTATAATTCCAACTGCTTCCCCGGGCTGGACATCGAAGCTGACACCGCTCAAAGCGTAGAAGCGCTTGTTGGAGCCTACCTGCTTCGCGTCCAGTTTGCTGTTCGGATCTTCCTTTCCGCGAAGCTTTGCGACCTTTGTCTGAATTTCTGCCCGAAGCGTTGTGCCGCCAATGGCACCTAAACGGTATTGCTTCGAAACATCAATTATTTCTATCATCTTGCTCATCGTGCTACCACATAACCCCTTCTGTTGTCAAAGTAAGGCTCTTTTTTTTGCTTTTTTTTCGCCCACAAAACGTAGCTCTTTACAACCTGGCGATTCAGTCCTTTTCTCTCCTCTGGGGAGAGCATCTCATACAAGAACTGAACCTTGTCCCGGTTTCCTCGCCGCTTTTCCCAAACCATAAGCTTTGCGGCCAGTTCTCGCATCGCATCGCAGTCAATCACGTCACGAAGGGAATCAACCCCGGCCAGGTCCTTTTTTTCTACGTAGGTCATCAGCATTTTTCGCTGTTCTGTACGGATTCTTGGCGTCAGATCATATTTCCCCTGGTAGAATGCCTGCGTCGCTTTTGCCAGGGCAATCTTATCTCTGCGCCGGGTTTCCTCTTTGAAGAGGGAATTGTAGTTAAATTCGCCTGCTTGATTTCTCGAAAGGTAAACGCCAAAGTAGCGGTCCATGATGAACACAGTTCCGTGATCCGCGATCATAAACATATTCTGAAAGTCCCATACATTTCTGGAGGCAAGCATGATCGGCGCATATTTAAGGCCATCTTCTTTATAGAAGTTCCGGAACACACCTGCATAGTCCGAGTAGCTCTTGCCGTCCAGAAAATCCTGAATGGTAAACTCTTTTCCCCAGAGGGACGGATTTGGCGTGGAGCCCAGGTCGTTGCCATCAATATCCACCACGTGCTCCTTGTAGCTGACGAAGACGTACTCCGGGTGATGGTCAAGGAAATCAACCAGTACCTGGAGCCGGTCTTTCTCCAGCCAATAGTCGTCTCCCTCCAGAAGAGTCACATATTCGCCGCGGAAAACACCGTCACGGAAGCAATTGACAGTCTTCTGGCAGTTGCCCAGGTTCTCCGGGGTGAAATAAGTCTGAAGAATGTCGGGATATCTTGCCTGATACTCTAAAATCACATCACGTGTTCCGTCTGTTGAATAATCGTCCGCAACAACAACCTCAAAGGGGAAATCGGTTTCCTGCATGAAGATGCTGTCCAGCGCCTTGCGAATATACTTGACCTGGTTATAGGTGCTTAAAAAAACCGTAACCTTCGGTTCCTTCATGAAATAATCACTCCAAACTGTACGCCACAAAACTGTGGTGGGAAACCCGTTTTTTTTCCGGAGGAAGTGTCATGTAGTCCCCATAGAGCGCTGTGAGCCATGTGTCATACCCCACAGGTGCCTGATACTGCTTTCCCTCAAACTCCAAGAGCGTCGCCTCGGAGAAGATGGACCGCTTTACCTTCGTCCTCGGAAGACCGTGGTAGATTCCACAGAAATCACCTACATACTCCGATGTGGAGTCGCTGAAGTGCTTAGCATTCTTTACGAGCTGCGTGACATAATAACGCTCCGGGACCATCCGCAAAAAAATGCCCCGGATATAATACCACAGACTGTGAAGTCCGGTGACTCTTTGATATTTTGACTGCTCTCGCAGGATTTTCTTCCTTCTGAGAGCATCACGTCGGTCATACATTTGCTTCACAATCCTGTCATCGGAGGGAGCAGAATCCATGATAAACAGATCGATGTTGACGCAAAGCTTTTGTCCATTCTCATCCGGCTCATAGAGAAGTGTATGGGTATCCAGAACTTTTCCGTATTCACGAAGGAACTGGGGATTGTTTTCAATCGAATATACCTGGTACCGTTCATCGGATGCATTGAAAACTCTAATAAACCGCTCAAAATCCTCCCGCATCATGCAAATGTCGATATCATCATCCCAAGGGATATAGCCCTTGTGCCGGACGGCACCCAGCAGGGTCCCGCCGGAAAGAAAGTAATTGATGCCGTTCCGGTCACAAAATGAGGCAACTGCGTCAAGAATTCCTATTTGATATTTCTTCAGCTCTTCCAACGACAGTGGCTTTCTGTCCATACTCTCACACCGTATCCATGAACGTCTTTTCCACGCGACTAAACAGAAGAACACCGAGGAAAAGAATAACGACCGTTACAATCCAACTGAGCCCGTAATGGAACCAGTCGATACCACCGATGCCAAGATAGGCATAACGGAAAATGTTGATAATGGGGGTCACGGGGTTACACATATAAAGACTGTAGTACTTTCCACCTGGAGCGAAGCCCGCAATGGAAAACATGTCGTAGGCTACCGGGGTGGCGTACATCCACAATTGAACGCCGAAGGAGACCAACATCCGCAAATCCCGATATTTTGTGGTGGCGGCGGAAATAATAATTCCAACGCCCAAGCTCAACATGGCCAACTGTAGCAGAAGAACCGGGGTCATTAGCACATACCAGTTTGGATGAACGCCGCTGTCAGTCAGTGTAAAGTAGATCACAAATATGATCATAAATGTGTACTGAATGGCAAAATCAATCAGCTTGGACAGCACTGTAGAGATAGGCATCACCAAGCGCGGAAAGTACACCTTCCCTAAGATGCCGCTGTTTGCGATAAAGGTGGAGGATGTGGAGGTCAGGCAGCCGGAGAAATACCCCCACATCACGTTGGCACAAAGGTAGAAGATAAAGGTGGGAACTCCTTCAGCCGCCAGCCCAGCAATGTTGCCGAAGACCACAGAGAATACCACCGTTGTAAGCAGCGGTTGAATGACTGCCCACGCCGGTCCAAGGATTGTCTGCTTGTACATCGAAACGAAGTTGCGCTTCACAAACAGAAGGATCAAATCTTTGTATTGCACCAATTCTCGAAGATGCAGATCAAACCAACCGGATTGTGGTTTAATGATTGTTACCTTGTTTTCATCCATATCATTTCTCCAGGCAATGTAATGCAGATTTGGAATTGTATGTGAATATTTAGCGAAATTATATGGTGTGCAATCACTCTGTGATAATTTCACAGATGCGGTCCACATCCTCCATGGAAAGCTCAGGGTAGAGCGGAAGACACAGCACACTATCCGAAATGTGCAAGGCAATGGGGGTTTCAGACCCATGATTCCCATATGCGGCATTGTTATTTGTGAGAGGGAAGAAGTATTTCCGTGCAAATATGTCCTGGCTTGCCAGACGGCTTGCAGCCTCATCTCGCGTATATTTTGAGGATTCAAATACCACAGGGAAGTACGCATAGTTGGATTCGACACCTGGCTGTTCCTTGAGAAGCTTCACCCCATGCACCCCGGCCAGGTTTTTTCGGTAGCGTTCCGTTACCTCTTTCCGGCTGGAAATCCATTCATCGATATGCCGGAGGTTGCAAATTCCCATGGCAGCGTGGAATTCGCTCATCTTGGCATTGCCGCCAACGTCCTGCACTTCGCCGTTGCTAATTCCAAAGTTTTTCCATGTGTTCAGGCGCTGCCGCAGTATGGGATTCGGATCATTTATAACGACACAGCCGCCTTCTACCGTGTGGAAAACCTTAGTAGCATGGAAGGAAAACATGGCAGCGTGTCCAAAGCAGGCAGCACTGACACCATCTTTCTTCACCCCGAAGGCGTGAGCGGCATCGTAGATGACCTTCAGCTTGTGTTGCTTCGCAATGGTCTCTATGGCCTCTACGTCACAGAGACTCCCGTAGACATGGACCGGTACGATGGCGGAGGTTTCCGGGGTGATCAGTGCTTCGATCTTCGATGGGTCCAGGGTATAGGTCTCCGGATCAATATCACAAAACACAGGTTTGAGCCCGCTGCGCACAATGGCGTGGGTGGTAGAGGCAAAGGTAAAGGGCGTGGTGATGACTTCTCCGGTCAACCCAAAGGCAGCCAACGCCCCTTCCAGTGCCAGATGTCCGTTGGTGAACAGGGTCACGTTAGGCGCGCCAAAGTACCCCTGCAGCATCTGCTCCAGGGTTTTGTGTTTCTCACCCATGTTTGTCAGCCATCGGCTGTCCCAGATGGATGAGATCTCATTTACGTATTCTCCCCAAGGCGGAAGAGCAGAACGAGTCACGTTAATAATACTATTCATGATCTCTTTCATAGGCTGTAATCGTTTCTTCGTATTTTCTCGCTATATAGCAATTTCGGTATGATCTCAATTCATCTATCGGTTCTCCCATAAAACACCTAATGTGGTTACTAATAAGATCATATCCTACCATGCAGGAAAACTCAACACCGCCGGAAAAGCGCGGATTACATTCAAGAAAATAATAGCATCCTTCTCCGGTTTTGATAAACTCGAAATTCACACATCCGATTATTTCCAAGTGATCTGCAAGTAAACAGCATTCTTCTTGAAGCACATGATCATGAAAAATGTGTACAGACGTGCCCAGCCCATTGGCGGTGCGAAGGTTTTCTAACCTGGGTATCGCAATTATCTTTTTGCCGTCGGCCTGCCGAATGACATCAACTGTAACAACTTTTCCAGAAATAAATGGTTGAATAATGTATCCATTAGATGTTTTTGAATCAAGAAATACGTCCAATTCTTGAGTTGTATGAATACGTTGAATACCATTACTACTTCTTCCATCGTATGGTTTTGCAATCATTGGAAAGCCGATGTTAAAGTCTGAGTTTAAGGAAATTTGACTCGCAGAAAGAGTTGGTATTCTTTTTATGCTACTTGCCTGTTGCAAGTATTGGGCTGTTTTTCGCTTGTCTCTGCAAATCTCAATTGTCTTATCTGAGGAAATGCAAATCGTTGTACCAATATCATCAAACAAATTGCGGTTATTCTTTAGAACGTCAATTTCAACATCTGTCAATGGAATTAAATAGTTGACTTTGTTCTCCATGCAGATTCCAATCAGCGCATTCACATATGCCGTCGAATCTGCCGCAAGCGGAACCTGGAAAAAACGATCAACAGAATACGCATCAACTATCCATTCCTTAGGGTAAATATCGCTCCCAACTACTTGATACCCTTCTTTTTTCAGGTTTTTTATTACAATGTCTGCAGCTAAAGAACCAATTGCAGTTACTAACACTGTTATCATAGTATACGCTCCAAAAAATAATGTAACTATACTGTGCAAAGAAAGTGGACTAATGCAGGATTTGAACAGTCATTGATTTCTTTGAATCCATTTTTAATATACATTGCAACAGCTGCTGAATTTTTCCGATGTGTATAAACATGAACGGCTTCTAATTTCTGCCTTTCAGCTATTTTTAAAAAGTCTGAGACCAAGCGACTGCATACCCCTTTATTGCGATATGCTTTTAGTGCGGCAACAAGAGATATATAGCCTATATTATTTGGCGTATTCTCTGTATATCCAGCGACTAAAGCTATTATTTTGCCTTCGCATTCTTCATAGCAAAGAGTTCCATAGGTAGAAAACTTTATCGCAAGATCTGATAAGGTGACATTTTGTGAAAGCGGCTCTATGAAATCAGAATCAACTTCTGTTAAAAATTCATAAATCAAACCAGTATCAATCATTATTGTGCTCCTTATCTCCAGTTATGAATTAATATTATCATAAAACAGTGGTGTTCCTCCAGTATGGATAAATAAGACTTTTTTCCCATTGCAGTGGTGTATTTTTAAATATTCAGACATTCCCCAAAAAGCTTTACCAGTATAGGTTTCATCTAAAGGTAACGCATAATGAACAAGCATATGATCGATACAGGCTTTAACTGCATTTCCGGCTTTTCCATATCCTTCGCCAACATATTCATCTATCACATGGATATCTTCCGTGCATGCAGCTGGCATGTTATATGCTAAAGAATATGATTTACAATACGTTGCAATAACTTCTGATGCTTTTGCCGCCTCTCTCGCAATAGAGATTCCAATTACTGTTTCGTTCCCTTTGTGGAATGCACGACCAGACAATAAGCCAGCTTGCGTCATTCCTACTCCTGTCGCTAAAAAGATATAGTCAAAAGAAATATTCAGTTCTTTAGATTGTTCAACTATCTCATCATACACTGTCATATATGCGTTGACAGGGACAGCCTCGTTTCCTTTTCCGAAAATATTCCCATAAATATAATATGGATGCATCCCTTGATTTCGCAACTCATCCATAACATCAGCAACTGTATCAGCCACATTCATTTTTGAACACTCATGAAATACTGCACCTGTTTTTTTCGTAATGCAATAGTTGAGTGTAGAAATGCGAAGTCCATCATCGTCTGCAGGTGATATAATATGACATGGGCAATTGGCCGCCCTGCAAGCTAACGCAAGCGCTCGGCACAAGTTTGATCTGGCATTCCCATACCCAACCATGCAATTACAGTTTTTGACGCGCATATCACGCATGTATTCTTTGGAGATTCGGGCTTTGTTGCCGCCAAGCAGTTCAGGAAACAGATCCTCGCGTTTTACAAAAATCTGATTGTTGCCTGATGTCGTTAACAGATAATATAATGGTGTTTTCATGGCAGATACCTTTATCCTAATTATTGTCTCCGCGTAGAAATAGTACCTTCAAAAGAAAAGCATCAAAAAGGGCGGCGTTTGTGTAAACGAGTTCTACCTGAGCCACAGACTCTTTTTAGGATTGCTTCAAAACTAACTTGACTATTTTGGAGAAAACCGATTATTGTCCATTTCTTCATCAACTACAAGAAATCTCAAAAAGAAAAGCGCAGGAAATCTTTTTTGTATGAGATGCCGCGTCACATACAATAATGCCTTGTGAGGACCGAAAAACGGAAAACACTGGTTATTCTGCACTCCGGAATATTATTCTGAATGCTTTTTTATATATTATAAAGATGCCTCCATACCTACCTCGCCGAGCAATAACCCTAGCGCGTCTGCATACATCTTCCATTATTTCTGGCGATACTTGGTCAAAGTGGTTCAAGAGATCGCGATTTGCCGGAAGGTCAAATTCTTTATCCTCAACCAGCGAAAAGGAGTTCTTTTCGTCAATGGGTTGTGCAGAAAAACAATAATTGTCCACACAACGATCCTGTACAATATCCAGGTCGCCCTCTATTCGCTGGCAATGCAGTCCGGTTCCATCATACCCGTGATTTCGAACTTTTGAAACCAGCGGCATAATAGCATATTGATCCTTTACGGCAAGGTAGATTCGCAAAGCAATATCTGTTGTGTGATTTAAAAAGCCTTGCTTTCCGGACCAGCCTCCCTCGCACATATTGACATAGTCCTTGACTGCAAAGTCAATCATGTGTGAAAACCGCCCCGACCGATACGCCATAGAAAAATCTTTGCACAAACCATTGTGCTGAAGATACTGAGAAACAGATATCAACTTAGAGCGCCAGACGCCTCTGCCCCAAGCAGAACCGTTAAAGTTTTGCTTCACAACGGTGCATCCTTCTGCGGCGACCCAATCCAATGGATATGAATAGCCAGTTACCATCACAACGCTTGGATCATCTTCATATTCCATTAGTGCCTTGTCCATGAATTCCAAGAAATTAGGAGAGACTTCCAAATCGTCTTCCAGGTATATGTACCGATCGAATTCCTTCAGTGCTTCGTCTCTCAGGAGCGAGCTGTTTGCGCCTGCGCCGACATTGCTGCTCCTTCGGAACACATGCACTGCCCGGAACTCAGGGTGTGGCTGTTCCAGGTATGCGCTGATTTTGCGGTATCCATTCCAATGAGCCTCTTTTGCAGGGTAGTCAAGCCCAATGAAGACCTCGGTGTATTTTGCCCACGGGTTTTTCTTCAGGCTTTCCATACAACGTATAAAATGGACATCTCTGCACAGCGTTGGGATAATAACGGGGGCATAAATCATTTTTTTCGTGGATTCCATCTCAGTCTACCTATAACATTTTCATCTCTGTCGCTTTTCACAATCATTCTGCGACCCTATTCGGTTTCCTATTATGTAGTAACTATGGAGCAAATCCTTCGTGCAATAGACTCCGGCGTACAGTCGGTGTATTCTGACTCTATAGAAGCCCTGTCGACGGTTTTGCCCTTATTCTCTATGCAGAAGTCAATGAAGCGCCTGGCCGCGGCGTCGAAATCTGTATCCTTCTCCGACATGTTCAGGCAGAGCGGATAGCGTTTTGTGTAGTAAAGGGTCGGACAGTCATCCATCTTGTAGAAATTGACAAATGGCTTACCCGTATTGATGTACTCAAGTGTCTTTGAAGGCATATGCACGGGTACACTGTTGCCGATGTTAATCATGACGTCCGCATCTGCCATGGCTTGTAGGGCAACTTCATAGGGTTGCTGCGGCAGGGTAATCAATTCCGCTTTGGTTTTGATATCAAACCGTTCTGCCAACTTTTCACATTCCCGTCCCATGAATGTGACAATAAACCGATCATCTAATCGGGAGAGTATTTTGAAAAAATACTTTGGGGATCGGATATCGGAATAGAGCCAACCACAGTAAAGCAGATGAATCCCGCAATCCTTCGACGGAGTTTGAGCTTTTACACTGGTCCCAATCATTGGGAATCCGACGGAGGCAACTTGGGGTGGCAGTGCAAAACCGTTGGCAGTCAGAGCCTTTTGAATAAACGGTGTCGTAATCAAAGCATCCATGTTCTTAAGAATACATGGTAGGACGCGATTGCGATATTTGGTCTCAGTACCATGGCTTATGCAGGCCGGCGGATCCATCATATACAGGAGCTTTTTAACACCGGAAAGTTGGGAGGCGGCAATGGCCATTGGGTAGGGCTCAGAGGTCGAGAGTACTACGTCAAAGCGACCCCGCCTACAGATCCGCCTAAGCTCCCTTAAGATGATTTGCACCTGTAGGGCATCAGAAAAGCCCTTTGGATCTATTGCTTTAGAGATTGCTGGATACCAATATGTTCGTTTCCAATCATGCCGTTGATCTGTTACCCAATTTACATGAACATGAAAGCACTCTGAAGGTAATTTGGACGCCTCTGCCTCAAATGCCGTTGAAAACAACTGCACTTCATGGCCCATTGTTAGCAACTGGGGAATCAGTTTCCCTAACAAATTCGCATTGTTACCAGGATGCGGAAACACTGGTCCAGTCATCAAAAGTAGTTTCATGTCCAAATCAATCCTGTAAATCAGCCTGACTCAATATCCAATCAGCAACCGGTTTCATTGTAATTACCATATCACACTGCTGAATTGCAAAGAAGCGAATCTCTGCTGCTATCTCAGATGGATTGCGTTTGAAGTAAACACGACGATAAAATTCAATAAGTTGCTCTATATCGATCGGACTGTCGTCATATGGTGCAACCATTTGATATGGGTAATCCTCAGGCATAAAATCAACCGGGGACGAGGTGAGAATAGGAAGACCATACGCACAGTACTCTCTGGACTTTAAGGAACTGCTGATTGGATAGTTCTTTCTGTGCCCGCCTAGGACATCAATGCCGATGGCCGCTTTGGAGTACAGTTCACGCAAAGCCTCACCATGCATAGAACCGTGAAGGATTACGTGCTCTTCCAGTCGATATTCTTCCACCATCTTCTGAAGCTCTGGAAGAATAGGTCCGACCAGATGATAAACGATATCCGCTGTTCCGCCCTGATTATAATAATTGTAAAGTCCATCAATAAGGCGGTCATATCCATGCCAATAGGCGGTCATGGCAACTGATATCAATTGTATGGAATCCCCTAAGTTACGTTCAGGCAGACTAGTCTTGGAAAAATCAAACCCGTTGATCATTTTGATGCTGGGTGTACCAGCAATAGTGTCTTGGCCGTAGAAGGTTGCGATTCGATCCATCTCGGCGGCAATCTTACCCCATGATTTTGAACGCTTTAAGGTGTAGGGGTCCCGAATCCGAAATTTCTTTTTATTACCTGCTGGGGTTCCAGGCTCAAAGGGATAGGTGGGAACTTCATAGATTAATTTAACTTTTGGGTTGTGTGCACGAATTGCACGCACATAACGGAGGAATGACTGATCGTGATAGACTTGCCTGATATAGACAAAGTCGGCGTCATTGAACTCGCCTTGATACCTCCATTTTCGCCAAGCAGCAGTGTAAGGAAGTCGACGGATGAGTTTTTCCAAGAAGGTGTTTCGATAAGTTACCACAGGAAGTATGACCAACTCGCAATTCAGATACTGTTGCAGCGCCTTATGCTGCGCACGGACCTTGCGCTCCACTCCGGACTCCGGGCCTGCACACTCCGGCTCTACCGGGGCAAACAGATAATAGCCTTTCATAGACTCACCAATTCGTTACAAGCGCCAGAAGCGATAACCGGCCCGCTCCAGCTCCTGCTTGTTTAAAATACTCTTTACGTCGATGACGACCTTCTGCTCATTGGGGCCGTCGGTGAACAGCTTGTCCAACTTCGCCGTCGACATCTGCTTGAATTCTTTATGGGCAACCGCCAGAATCACGCAGTCGGCTTCATGAACATTCTCCAGAGCTGTTAGCTCCACACCATATTCCCGCTTGGCCTCGGCAGCGTCCGCCTGGGGATCCACGATGACCGGACGGATGCCGTATTCCTCCAGCCGCTTCGCAATATCGATGACCTTGCTGTTGCGGGTGTCGGGGCAGTCCTCCTTGAAGGTCAGGCCCAAAATGACCACCTTCGCATCCCGGACAACTTTCCCAGCCAGAACCAGTTGCTTGATGGCAGCGTCCGCCACAAAAGCGCCCATGCCGTCGTTGACCTTCCGGCCGGAGAGGATGATCTGGCTGTGGTAACCCAGCTTTTCCGCCTCATAGGTGAAATAGTAGGGATCCACGCCGATGCAGTGGCCGCCCACCAGGCCGGGGTAGAAGTTGAGGGCGTTCCACTTGGTCTTCATGCCGTCGATGACTTCCCGGGTGTCGATGCCCATACGGTCAAAGACCATGGCCAGCTCATTCATAAAGGCGATGTTGATGTCCCGCTGGCTGTTTTCCACCACCTTGATGGCCTCGGCGGTCTTGATGGTGGAGACGGGATAGGTCCCCACCTCGATGATCAGGTCGTAAACGGCCTTGATTTCTGCCAGGGATTCGGCGTCCATGCCGGAGACGATCTTGCGGATGTTCTCCAGGCGGTGGACCGGGTCGCCTGGGTTGATGCGCTCGGGAGAGTAGCCAACCTTGAAGTCCACGCCACACTTCAAGCCGGACTCACGCTCCAGAATGGGAACGCAGACATCCTCGGTGACGCCAGGATAAACCGTGGACTCATAAACCACGATGGAGCCCTTCTGCAGATTGCGGCCCACCACCTTACTGGCTCCCTCCACGGGTGTCAGGTCCGGCGTGTGATCGGCGTTCACCGGCGTCGGCACAGCCACCACAAAGAAGCGAGCCTCCTGCAGACGAGTCTCGTCGGCGGTAAACTCCATGGTGGTGTTGCGGATCGCCTCATTGCCCACCTCGTGGGTGGGATCGATGCCGTCTTTGTAAGCTCGAATTTTCGCTTTGTTCAAATCATAGCCGATGACCTTCAGGCCCTTTTGAGCGAAGGCAACCGCCAGGGGCATACCGACATAACCAAGCCCGACCACAGCAAGGGCCGCTTCACGTGCTTTGATTTTCTCATAGAGTGGCATATTTATATCTCCGTACTCTTTACGAATTGTTGTATAAAAACTATGGTGTAGTGAAGTATTTTACTGGAAGAAAAACTGGTATGGAAGCAGTTTGGACGTGGCTCTTGTCACAATATCGTTAAACCGATAGAGGCAGAGCGCACCAAGAACATATGCGCCAATTTTAAAAAGATCAGCTTTCAGTAATTCGCGCCGATCGTCAGTTCTTGGCATGAAAACAAATGGAACAAAAATAACAGAGAACTGGAAATAATAGTCTGCAAGTCGCTCAAAAACGTTGTTATATACTGAAAACAGCTGAATCACAGTGGCAATTGCAACGAACTGCATTGAGGCTGAGTATACAGTATCCTCTTTTGACGGCCGTCGCACAAAATATGCGATGAGAACCAAAGCGAGCATCACCATGACCTTGCCAGTCCAGAAACGGTCTTGATCCTCAAACACTCGATCTTCATAGTAAAACTGTGTAATATAGTCCACGATTTGATCCCGCCAGAAATAAACCATGACAAACGCGAGAGCTAAGAGAATTAAATAGACCTTAGGATTCATTTTGACCAACCAATACGCTGGTGCAAAAATGATAGCCGGAAAATGGAACAATGCTGCGAAGGTAACCATTACAAGATAGCGTATCAGTTTACGTTCTAAAATGGCATCAAACGCAAGGAAAAGAATCGACATTGCAATGCTCTGCTTCAATGCACTGAAATTGAAGGTAAAAAACCATAGCCCCCAGTAGTATACAAAGCTTTGCACCGGACTAACTGAGTAGCGATAAATGAATCGCCCAAAAACCAGCATGACAAATGCAGAAATAAAGGTGATCAATAGTTGGTAATCTCCCCCAAGCAACACATAACCCAACTTTACGATAATTGCCCATCCAATGTTATGTTCCAAAGTAGTTCCTTCCAGAACCTGAGACCAAGTTGTGGTTTCCATGCGCTGAAACTGATGCAGATAGGAAGAGGAGGAGTCGACACCAAGCGTATACGTATCCCTAAGGCCATATACAATGAACATTATTATACATGACCAAACAACATACTGTTTATTCTTCGGGATGTTCCCCCTCATGAACAGAGCCAGAAGAAGAATGGCTGCTGCCATGAGCATATAGATGTTGAAAAAATTCATTTTGCCATCTTTCTTCCGGCTCGAATTCCACCAATAAGGCGGTCAATTCCGGACATAGTTTTTTTGTGAACGATGTGCAGAGCAAGCGCCGATGCGAAAATGCCTCCGCTGACCAACAGGAAATTCACAGGGAAAGGGCCAAGGTTCAGCCTTGGAATCAGCATATACTGCACAAGGTAAATCTCAAACGCAAAGCTTGCAAGAAACGCAATCAGGTTACGCAGCTTCTCCGGTGCTTGGGACAGCTTTTCTTCCAGACCAATCATTCCGCGGAACAGGAAGAGCAATAACAGCAGAAGCAGAACCTGGTTCAGAGCCTGAAGCTGGCTACTCAGAATTCCACGGGCGAAAGCCAGCTTTGAACCAAAATAGAGGACAAACAATCCGGACGCACAGAGCCAACTCAGTTTGCTGGGCTTGCCCATATATTGCTCCTGGTGCCTCCGGTAATACAGGCCAATCAGCATTGCGAAAAAGTAGAGAAATTCAATCATCGGCTCCCGGACGGTGTCAATGTGATAGTAGCTGCGATTATAAATCGTCAGATAAAGAATCACATAGGAGGCAGCCAATGCCGCGACAACGAAACCAAACCAACGATTCCAATTTTGCTCATGGCCTTGCAGCAGTTTTGCGACAATGAAATAAACAACATAAAGCAGGAGAATCGAAGCCACAAAGTGATAATAGGTGGGATAGATGAGGAGTTTCACGAATCCAAGGAAGCTTCCGGCCTGATAAAAGCCAAGCAGCAAATAGATAACTGTGATAATCCAAACAAGTGGATAAATCCGCTTCAACCGGCGACCATACCATTGCAAGAAAGACTTCCGGATTGGATAAAGGCAGAAACCGGAAACTGCAAAGAAGAGCACATCGCCAAGCAGCCCGCCATTGGCAATGACAGGCACGGGATAAATCGCTTCATAATGTGCATTCGTGATTAGGATTGCGCCGAGGATTCGCAGCAGGTAGATACAAAGAAGCATTTTTTATTCCTCAAGCAGTTTCAAAAAGAATTGTTCCGTTTTCTCTGTGAGCTGTCTGGCTGAGAAATTCCGGCCGCGGATTGCCGCTTTGTTTGCATAGGACTGCCGCAGCTCCGGTTCGCTGAGCATCCTGCGCATTCCGCGCAGCAACGATTCTTCCTTGTTTTCTACGATCAGCCCGTACTCGGAATCCCCCAGCAGCTCCCGCATACCGGTACAGTCAGTCGTCACGACAGGCTTTCCAAGGATCATTCCCTCAGTTACAAACGTGCTGAAGCCTTCGTAACGGGAAGAGCATACCAAGAGATCTGCCGCCTTTATATACGGATATGGATTTTTACAAAAACCGAACAAATGTACGGAATCCGAGAGCCCATTATCTGCAATAAATTGCTCTAAAGCAGCTCGATCCTCACCCTCTCCAAGAATCCAAAGGTCATAGGAGATGCTTTCCTGGATTAACTGCTTATGGCATCGCAGCAGGCGATCGTATGCCTTCTGATGGGTGAGTCGGCCCAATGTGACAGCGGTAAGTCTCTGCTTTTCCGGCATATTCTCGGGCCTTAACTCCGCCTTTCGGCGAATCTCGGCATCATCAATCGTATTATACAGCACAGAGGTTTTTTCAGCAATCCCAAACATCCGGTCGAAGCTATCCTTCACATTTTGAGATACACAAACCACTTGATCAAACTTTGCATACCATGGAGCTGCTTTCTCTGCAAACTCTTCCGGATTGCTCATTTTCAGCGCCAGATCACAATGAACCCAAGCAACCTTCTTCGCCCGGCGGTTTGTGGAAGAGGCCATGATCTTTGTAGCGCCGCATTCCAGATAAGCAACCTCGATGTCATAATCATCCTTGATGTGCAGAGGATAAGTCAACCCAGCAGCTGCTTCCAACCGACTGCGATAACTGTTGCCTCGGCTCTGGCTCTCATAGCAATAACGATATCGGATTCCAGGCTTCAGATATCGCTCCGCATCTGCCTTCCACAGAGTCTGCACGGTAACATCAAATCTGCTCTGATCCAATGCGTTGACTAGATTGCACAGAACCTTTTCTGCGCCTCCGCCGGCCAGCGTTTCAATAAAAAAGAGAATTTTAATCATTTTTTCAGCTCTTTCGTATATGTGAAGGAACTTCTCCATCACAGAAGCAGTGTCAAAACCCTTTGTTTTTAGCTCCTCCGCATATTTCTCCGACTCACTGCGCTTCGCCGCGCAAATCGCTTCGACCCATTTTCGTGGCTGGTCCAACGGAAGCGCATTTACCAAATCTGTCAGGTAGACATCCTTCGGCACTTCTGTAGATAGAATACAAGGAAGTCCATTCGCTTGAACCTCAATAATAGACAAAGGCATTCCTTCATAGAGCGATGGGAACTCAAACACGTCCATTGCGGAGAGATAGTCCGAGACATTCCGCACATTGCCTGTCATAATGACCTTTTCCGTCAGATGCAGCTCTCGAATCATTTCCTCCAGCATGGGTCTGTCCGGTCCTTCCCCCAGCAGGAGGAGTTTTGCATTCGGCTTTCTCTTGAGGAGTTCCGGCATCAGGCGGATTAAGAAGCCCTGGTTTTTTACTTCTGCCAAGTGTCCAACATGTCCAATGAGAAATGCTTCCTCTGCTTTGAGTCCCTTCCGGATCTGTATGCGACGATCCACAGAGTAAGCAAACGCAGCAGTGTCAATCCCATTCAGAATCAACGTTCCCCGTTCCCGGTATGCCCGGGTTCCAAACAGGCGAATCCCCGCCGCTTTTCCGCAGGCAATCAAGTCCGTCGCATTTTGCAGGATCAGGTGACGCATAGCTTTTTCATAGAGCCTTGTTTTCAAGCCTCCTGCTGTGTCCAGCGCCGAGTGCGCATGCGCGATCCTGATGGGCACATGACACTGTTTTGCTGCCCACATCACCCACCCGATATTAAACATTGTGTGCGCGTGGACGGCATCGTAGCGGTTATCCCGCATCAGTAGCTTTAGTGTATCTATATATTGTCTATAACCCTGTGAAGGGGAAGCAACATGGTAGATTCTTGCTCCAACAGCTGTTAATTCTGCTTCGTAATCTCCGATCTCATCCCCGAAAACCACGTAGTGGACTTCATGCCCGGATTTGATCGCGCAAATCCCGAGATCTCGGGCAACCTTTTCCGCACCGCCGATTTTCAGAGACGCAGCTATTTGTAAAATACGCATACTTTCCCACCGTCTTCAGACCATAAATACTCGTTCGTAATTACTTCTTTCTCCAATGAAGCAGCAGAAATAAACCGCCGGGTATACAGATGACCGATAAAAACGGAGATCTGCTTGATTGAATCAGCTTCTTCACCGCAACATCGGCATATATCCCATAACACGTATACAGCAACCCGTTTTTGATACGATCCTTCAGGTAGTTTTTCCGATCCATGCGCAGGTTGGAGGTGAACATACCACCCCGGGGATTTCATAGCCTCATGGCTCGGCCGGACTTTGTCAAACCACCTTCCAGGTACTCACAGATGTAGATCACGTCAGGTTGATAAACGCATTTATGTGTGAGCTGGTTCAGAGATAATGCAGTCGAATTAAGCGTATTACACTTTAACCCATTTTTCAATCAAATGATATTGGATCCAATCAGAAAGCCGACGAGTGAGCGGTGTCTTTTGGAAAAGCCACTTTATTCTAAGCATAATACCGGGGTGGATTTGGCTTTTGATATAAAACAACACTGGGTGAGAGCGCCACAAACGAAAGACGGGTTGTAGCCGGCTCCACGGTTGGATTTCATCCTGGTGCAGCAGATTATACTCACCTTCGTCTGTAATTCTTTTCACATCTATGTATCTGTTTTCCACACAAAGTCTTGGAAGCAATGATACTATCATGGACAGAATAACACGGTCATTGTTATACTCTACGCCCAGTCTCGAAAAAGCTTGCCTCTCTTGTATAAAAGCTTTCTGCTGTTCTGGAAGATAAAATTTTACCATGTCAGTATGGGTAACAGAACTCTGGTTCATCCAATAGTTGTACAGCACAGCATTAATACATCTTGTAGATTTGGCAAAGTATGTAGAAAGGTTTACAAATGGTGGATCCTCCCAACGCTTTGCAATAGGAAAGCGTATGCCAAGGCCTTTAACCATATTTGCGTCAAAAAAATATGAGCAATGGTGGAACTGTTCTGCTTTTTTACCTGAAGAAAGCATCGCTGCTTTGCGTGGTATTTCTTTATAATACTTGAAATCCGAACTAACTTTCCGCATTCCAAAGGCAATTAAGTCCGCGGGTTGCTGAATAATCAGTTCTATTAGTTTCTCATCAAAAATACCCGGACTCCACCAGTCATCTGCATCTAAAAATGCTAAATACTTTCCATTGGCAGCATCAATTCCAGTATTCCTTGCAATGGACACACCGCCATTGATTTTGTGAATCACCTTGACGTTTCGATATGTATTTGCCAACTCATCACAGATAACTCCAGTTCTGTCGGTACTCCCGTCGTCAACGATAATCATCTCGATACTATCGCCGCAGGGCTGGTCAAGAACGGATAGGGCGGCTCTTTCCACATAGGCTTCTCCGTTGAATACCGGTATTATTACTGACAATACAGGATTACTCATTACTTGCCTCCATCTTCTTGGCCCAGTAAAAACTTAACAGTGCCCCGGCTGGAGCACAAAACGCTATGAGTAACGGTGCTCGGCAATCCCGCATCAAATTCTTCAATCGAATGCCGGCACGCTTTCCATAACATGTATACAGCAAACCGTTTTTAATCCGGTCTTTCAAACTGTTTTTCCGGTCCATCCGAAGGTTGGAGGTGAACATTCCACCCCGGGGATTTCGAAGTCTCAGCGCACGGCCGGACTTGGTCAAACCGCCTTCCAGATATTCGCAGAGGTAAATGACTTCAGGCTGGTAGACACATTTATGGGTGAAGCTGACCTGATCCCACAGGACAGACTCGGAAAGGAAACGCTCACCCTCAAATTCAGGAAACGGGTACTTCTTGAACAACTCGGATCGTATTACTTCGCAGCAATCCGTTCTGATGTGGCGGATCCGGGGATACCGCATGATATCCACTGGAACACCGTAGTCTACGACCTCACAGACAGGATGGGTCTCGTCCGTGCCCTTCAAAAACGTAACGATCCCAATCTCCGGATCCTGATCGAATCGCTTCCAGGCATCCAATACAGTCTTAACGGCGGACTCGGTCAGATAATCGTCGCTGTCCAGAATCAACACGTATTTCCCCTGTATATAGGGATGCGCCGCATTCAACGCGGTATGCTTGCCGCCATTCTCCTTTCGGACAAACCGAATGGGAAACCGCTCCGGCCGAAACGCCTTCACAATCTCCGGCGTCTTATCGGTGCTGCCGTCATCCACAAGAATCCATTCAAAGTCATTATTAGTTTGCGATTCCAATGAACGATAGCAGTGCTCCAGATAGGCCGCGCGATTAAACGTCGGCGTGATAATAGAAAGTGTTGGCATATTCCTCACCAAATTACCCATTCCAATGGGACAGATAGAAATTCTGAAGCCATCCGGCGTTTTCGCGAATATCAAAATCGTTCTTTCGGATCTCGCTGCTTCTGTCCAGGCGTATCGTGTTGCTCCGGTTCAGCACCTCCTGCGCCCAGCGCTCTGGGCCATTTTCCAGGGACAAAAAGTGAACCAAACCATCAGTCCTAACACATTCTTCAGGGACTTGAGTCGAGCAAATGCATGGTAGACCCGCAGCCTGTGCTTCAACTGCAACAATACCTAATCCTTCATATACGGATGGTAGCAAGAATACATCCATTGCCTGCAACAGGCGGTTCACATCGTTTCTGACGCCGGTAAAGATAACGCGGTCCGCTATGCCCAGGTTTTCGCATTGTTTTCTGATTTCTGCCTCAAGATTCCCGCGTCCGACCAACACGAGCTTACTGTCTGCGTGTTTCTGGAGAAGGGCATGGAAAACGTCAATTAAATAAGCATGGTTTTTTTGTGGGCTCAGCCGTCCGACATGGCCCACAACCAGACTCTGCGGTTCAATTCCAAGCTCATGCCTGACTTCTGCCCGAACAGAAGCATTATAGATATATTTCTCTGCGTCAATCGCGTTGTTCAGTACAGTAAAGCTTTTACCTCCAAACATCCATTTCCCTGCCTCCTGTCCGCAAGCGAACAAATCGGTGGCATAGCGTGGAATACTCTGCTTATAAATCAGCTTCATTGGATATTTGAAGTTTTTATCCTGATTGCTATTATGCGCGTGGGCAATTCTGGTAGGAACTCCGTGCTTTTTTGCGTATTTCAGTGGGATTCCTGCCATACAATCCAGATGAGCGTGCACAATCCGATACTCCGAATGTTCCGCAAAAAAGCGGTCCACCGCATGCAGATAACCGGGGCTCAGTGGGTTCAGCCGAGGGAGGCGATGAATGACTCCGCCCAAGTCCAGAATCTCTTCGTCGTAGTCCGCCATATAGTCCCGATGTTCCAGAAAATCGAACTGCACAATCGAGCGATCAATGTGCCGATAATAATTCATCAGCATCGTTTCAAGCCCACCACGGGTCATCTGGGTAACAACTTGAAGAACTCTGATTGGTTCCTTTGTTTCAGATCTGTTCATGACTTCTGTTCATCTCTCTTCGTCTGCCAGTCCATATAGGCTCAGAATAACTTTCACAATGCGGTTCGCATCAAACACCCGCAACCGATTGATAACATCTTCTGAAACATCACGTTTGCCGTTTCTTTCAGCGATTGCCTCCGCCATGGCTTTGTCGTCGTTCAGCTTTACGAGAGTGCCGAAGCCGCTTTGCTTGACCACATCCGCGTTGCCGCGGACGTCGGTGGCGATAATGTAACGGCCAGAAGCGGCAGCTTCGATCAGATTGATCGGAAGGCCCTCCTGGCGACTGGAGGATATGACACAGTCGCAGGCCGTCAGCAGCTTGTCAATGTCTCTGCGATAGCCGAGGAAGCGAACCATATCGGTAATACCCAACTCCTGACACTGCCGTTCGTACTCCTCTTTCAGAATAGGTTGTCCCGGCATCAGAGCAAGTATATTGGGGCACTGATCTTTGATCCTGGCAAGAGCGCGGAAAATCATCGGCTGGTTTTTGCGGACCGACAAATCAGCAGCATAGAGCAGGACGAATTGATCCGGAGTAAAGCCATAGGAATCCCTGGCGCTCTTTTTTTCCTCCTCTGTGGCTACATGGAACTTGCTTAGGTCAACCCCGACACCGTCCACCTTTACAATCTTTTTGGCTGGGAAGTGCTTCGAGGTGGCAAGGTCATAGTCCTCTTGATTGATGGTAATCAAAACATCGGTATACCGCGCAAGGAACTTCTCCACAGGATAAAATAGCAGCCAATTTTTCTTGGGGGCACCCTCGTAAAAGTGGAAGCCATGGGCAGTGTAGAACACCTTTGTGCCGTGATTTCGTTCCTTACGGGCAGCCAGCCTAGTCAGCATAGCACCGACAGGGGTATGGCAGTGGATAATATCGTAATGTCCGTTTCGAATCACCTTTTTCAAAGCCATGTAGGCTACGATGTTCTTCAAGCTGTACGGGCTACGCTCGAAGGGAACTTCAAACGTCTCATGGATTGCAGAGAGGTCAAGGCCCTTTTTGTCTGCGGAATTGTCATGAAACGCAGCGTGGACCTCATGGCCGTCCGCCACCAGTTGATGGATGACAGGCATATGAAATTGCCCAATATGACTGCGAACAGTTGCAACATATAGAATCCGCATAATTCACGTCCTCCATGCCTAAATACCGCACAAGCACACCATCCCACTGTATGCTTTTGTGTATTATACAATAACATCGCCAAAAACGCAACTGCGAATTTCTATCTCAGCCAAGCCTGAACCTGTGTGCATATTCCAACAGGCACATCATTCAGAAGATCAGCCATAATGACGCCGATTTGCCCAAATTGATAGCCGCAAAGAATGATACCAGACCGATTTCATTCGGTGAAAGAACACACCCTTTGCTTGGTCAATGTCATTAAGTTAAGATGACAGGAAAGAATACCTCGTAACCAAACAAGGGTACGGGGTATTCTTTTGAGAAAAATGCAAAACATTTTCTGATTTCAATTTGCAAATTCAGCGTTTTAAATAAAGAGCTTGGAGATAGATTGGATGCAAATCAGCAGGGACGCTATAAAAAACAGTCCGTTTGTACCGGCCGCTTTCTTCATTGACACTGTAGATATGTACAGAGAGTTATAGGTTATTTAGAGTATTAGTAAGCTCATCTTGAACACTCTTTGGATAGGATCTCTTCGTCAGATGGAAAATGATGGGCGATCATTCTTTCCACGCTGTGCGGCTCACCTCCCTGCCCAGCGGATACATTGTGCGGCGAATAGACGAGCTTGGACGGCTGGCGCTGTGGGGGCATCGTCCCGTTCAAGGGCTTGCGGGTGGTGTGTTAAGCTGCGATGCTTCCGGCAGGCTTGGCGGTAGCTTTTGCATCGAGGCAGCCAAACATATGTTTTGATAAAAACAACAGGGATTAACGCTGATTATCAGCATCAATCCCTGCGTTTTCTTTTGTTGTTGGAATTAGGTGGCAGAGGAAAAGCCGCAGCCGGCAGAACTTAGTGCCCGTTGGAGGTTACCGAAAAAGATACTCTGGGCAGGCTTTTACTGGCCGGAGATTATCCGGCCTGTGCCCGCTGTCTTGCTCTTTCTTATCGCACGAAGGGCGCGTTGTATTCGGCGTTGATCTCCCGCAGCTCCTTCAGACCGTCGATATAGGGCTGGTAGATGCTCTCGATCCGCCCGCCGCCCCGGTTGTCGCAGCCGGAGCAGAATTCGCAGTCCACCCCGCAGCTGCCCCACAGAGCCTGGTGGACAATCTGCTCCCGCTCCGCCCGGGTGGTGTCTTTGATCAAAAGAGATTTTCGCTGTTCCATGGTGTTGCTCCTTTCCTGCGGATACTTGTAGTATACCACAAATTCAGAGAAAAATAAACTCTTTCGGAAAACATCTGCCTCAACTGCCAGCAGAATCGCATAGTATTTCATCAATTCGGACAAGCGATGCTGTCTCGAGAATAGACTGATCCGCCAGCGCCTGCTGTTCCCGCCAAGCTTTCCGCGGCACCGTGTATGGCCGCGTGTCCTGTGCCGTCTCCGCCATGGCAATGCGGATGGCCTTTTGCGCGGAGAGTCGCCGACTATACTCCAACATGGCAGCGTTGAAAAACGATGCGGCGCTGCGCCCGGTGCCGGGCTTCGTACCGCCTCGCGATTGAATGCATCGGATTTTGAGTCTGATACGTCCGAAGACTGGAAGACTGACTAGCCTATCCTGCTGTGAACGGATCTGTTTGCGTGATACAACATTGGTAAGCTGGCCACCCGCTTCATAGCCAACATATCCCAGAGGCGCTCCGAGCAGCTTCTGGTCGCTGTGACTTTGACTGTATTCACTCATATCAAAACGAATACAGCGTCTCTCGTCGCCAAAAAGTTTTTCTGCCAAAGTCTTTGCTGTTTCGGTTTTACCTGTGCCCGTTGGACCTGCAAAGAAGAGAATGCCTTTGGGCTTTGCATGTGAAGAGCTTTGCAGGCCGGCCATTCCGGTAATTTGTGCTGTGCGGCAGAAGTGTCAAGCAGTGCGATTCCGTGAACTCCTCTGTTTACCCAGCGGCCCAGCTTATCCTGATTGAAGCTCCAGCAAGCTGCGTAGTTTTCCACACCCGCCGCTTCCTGGGGTAGGGGTAGTGCGCCAATTCCGGCCGTTTTCATCTTCAAAACCTGCCGAATCCCGCAAATAAGAGGGACTGCGAAGTCCGGGAGTGGCTTTCACTCCTTTTCTTCACAGCCCCATTTGCGGGGGATAGGAAGGAAAATGAACATGAAAAAACTTATCAGATCGTATCAGTATTCCAGGTTCTTTTCGGTCTCCTTGGAGAAGACGTGGGCCACGTTGCCGTTGAAGCGGAAGCGCACGGCCTGGCCGATGTTGAAGCCTTCCTTCAGATCCTGGGTGGGGACGATGATGATGACGTCCTTGCCCTGGGCGTTGACGTGCAGATGCACGGAGGAGCCCATCATTTCGGAGACCTCGACCTTGCCCTGTACGCCGCCCTGCTTGGTCACGTCGGTGTGATCCGGGCGGACGCCCAGGGTGATCTTCTGGCTCTTGACGCCGTTGGCCTTCAGCCGGGCTTCCTTGTCGGCGGAGAGCTCCACACGGTAGTCTGCCAGCTTGACAAAGTACTTGCCGCTCTGCTCTTCCAGCTCGGCGTCAAAGAAGTTCATCACGGGCATGCCGATGAAGCCGGCCACGAACAGGTTGGCGGGGTGGTTGAACACCTCCTGGGGGGTGCCGATCTGCTGGATGTAGCCGTCCTTCATGATGACGATCCGATCGCCCAGGGTCATGGCCTCGGTCTGGTCGTGGGTGACGTACATGAAGGTGGTGT
>CAMOKD010000005.1:0-67257 GCA_946617435.1 uncultured Clostridia bacterium
CTGCAGCCCGGTCCCGGCGTGGGCGGCCACTGCATCAGCGTGGATCCCTGGTTCCTGGTGGGGGATTACCCCGGCCTGACCAAGGTGATCAACGAGTCCATGGTGCTCAACGCCGGCATGCCCGAGTACGTCCTGGGCCGCATTGCCGATATCATGGCCCAGCGGGGCATGACCGACCTGTCCAGAGTGGGCCTGTACGGCCTGACCTACAAAGAGAACGTGGACGACTGCCGGGAGTCTCCCACCCTGCAGCTGCTGGAGGCCCAGGCCCGTCACCTGGCCGCCCCGCTGAAGTGCTACGATCCCTACGTCAAGCGGGACATCACCCCCAACCAGTACCACGACCTGGACGCCTTCCTGGCGGACGTGGACCTGGTGGTCATTATGGTGGGCCACAACGAGATCAAAGAGCAGGCCCACAAGCTGGCCGATAAAGTGGTGCTGGACACCCGCAACGTCCTGCACCTGGACGGCATGTACCGGCTGTAATTCCCAACAAACAAAAAACCTGCGTTCCGGCGAACCGGAACGCAGGTTTTTTGTACGCTCAGTGCAGCAGCTTGCGCAGCTGCGCCAGCTCCAGCTGGCGGCTGCTGTGCCAGTTCAGACTCTGCAGCCGGTAGAGCTGCCAGCCCTTCTGCCGCAGCATGGCGGGGATGGTGATTTCGTAGTCCATGGGGTCAAACCGGGCTTCAAAGTCATCCAGCAGGATGCCCAGGCGGTAGCCGGTCTCGTCCTCGTTCAGCACGCCGATGTCCACCTTGCACTCCGAGCAGCCGATGTTCACATGGGTTTTAAAGCCCATCTCCTCCAGGGCCCGGCACACCGAGGCGGCGATGCCCTGGGTCTCTCCGGCGGCCTGGGTTTGCACGGTGTTCAGCACCAGCTCGCCCCGGGCAAAGCGGATAAAGTCCCGCAGATCCTTCAGCCCCAGCTTGGCGTCCTCGCCCAGCAGCTCGGGGGTCAGGGAGGTGACCAGGCACAGGGCCTTTCTGGCCCGGGTGATCATCACGTTCAGCCGGCCGGCGCCCTCCGCCTTGCCCATGGGGCCCAGGTTGGTGCTGAAGCCGCCGTCGCTGTCGGGGCCGTAGGCGGTGGACAGAATGGTCCGGTCCCACTCCTTGCCCTGGCAGGCCTCCAGGTTGACCACGTCGGTCAGCCGGAGAATCCGGTCGTAGAGCTCGGGCTTCTCGTGGGCCCGGGTCTGGAGCAGAGACTGGATGAGCTTTGCCTGCTCCATGTTGAAGGTAAGGATGCCCAGGCTGTCCTGGGTGTCCTCATCCAGGGCTTCATAGATGACCTCCACCCGGTCCAGCACGGTCTCGGCCTCCCGCTGGTTGGTGCGGGTGCCGCCCCGGTCGTAGATGCCGTCCTCCACATACACGCAGGACACGCCCTCCAGCCCGGTGGAGGCATTGGGGAAGGTGACGATCCGCCCGCCGTAGTAGCGCTCGTTGGAGAAGGCCACCAGGGCCTCCTGGGCGCTGCGGTAGTGGTAGCGGAGCATATGCTGGGGCATAGAGGTGATAATGGCGTCCTCCAGGATGGCCTCCCGCCGGGTGGCGGAGCCGTCGGCCTCCTGCAGATTCTTCTGGAAGAAGGCAGTGGGGGTCAGCTGCTTTTCGTCGCCCACAAACATGCAGGCTTCGGCCCGGGCAATGGGCAAAATGGCCTTGTAGGTGGGCAGCTGGGAGCCCTCGTCAAAGATGACCAGGTCAAACCGGGGCAGGCTGGGGCACAGATACTCCGCCGCGCTGGCCGGACCCAGAATCATCACCGGGAACAGCTGCTGCAGGGCGGGGCCCGCCTGCTCAAACACGGTGCGCAGCCCGGTGTCTGCCCCGCTGCGGCGGATCAGCCGCTGCAGGGCGCCCAGGGCCGGGTCGTCAAATACGCCCTCGGTCAGCCGGGGCATAGAGGCAATGACCTGCTGCACCAGCTCCAGCCGGTAGTCCGCCCGGGCCTGCTCGGCCAGGGCGCGGTACTGCTCCAGGGTGCCGGCGCAGTCCAGCCGGGCAAAGTCCACAGCCTGGGCGTTGGCCTGCAGCAGACGCTCTGCCCGGCGCTCCAGCTTCAGCCGGCGCCAGGCGTCCCGGGCGGTGTCCGGGGTCCACAGGCCGCTCCGCAGCCGGGTGGCCAGCTCCTCGGTCACCGGGGCCAGGCCCACGCTCTCAGCCCGGCTCTGGGCAATGAGATACCGCTCCAGGGCCTCACCGGCGGCCTGGTACTGCAGCCATTTCTCCAGCATCTCGCCCTTGGACATGGGCATGGGCCGCAGGGTGAGCACCAGGGGGCTCACCTCGGCCAGGATCTTGCGGTAGGCGTCGTAGTAGGCCTGCAGTCCGGCCAGGGCCTGGATCAGGTCGCCGCCCTCGCCCCGGCCCACCTGGTAGACCAGGTCTACCAGCCGTTCCCGCTGGGAGGGGGAGCTCTGGGCGGTGCGCAGCAGCAGCTTTTGCATAAACTCGTTAAACCGGCGCTTCTTCACCCGCATCTGCAGGGCGGCCTCCCGGCTGCGCAGGGGGGCGGCGTATTCGTTGTCCACGTTGGCGGACAGGGCCTCCACCAGGGGCCACAGCTCCGCCTCGGCCCGGTCGTACTGCTCGGCCTCGGTGGGCAGGGTGGAAACCTGGGTGGAGAGGACCAAAATCCGGTGCAGCAGCTTCAGGTCAGTGGGGGCGCCCAGCTCCGGGCCCACCTTGGGCACCTTGGGCAGGATGCCGGCCCACTGCAGCAGCAGACCCGCGGTTTTCTGGGTGTCCAGCTCCGGCTCCTTCAGCCCGGTGAGCTCCACGGCCTTGTCCAGGGCCGCCAGGAAGCTGCGGTAGGCCTTCTGGGCCTCCCGGACCCGGTCGGGCAGGGTCTTGTCCTCCTCCCGCTCCGAGCGCAGCCGGCGCATCCAGGGCAGGTAGGGGTAGGGGGTCAGGTCGGTCTGCTCCGCCGCCAGCAGGAAGGCGGTAAACAGCCGCTCGGTCTCCGGGTCGTCGGGGTCGGCGTCCAGCCGGTCGGTGCAGTCAAACCGGGGCAGGGTCTCGCAGCTCTCCAGCTCGTTGATCACCTGGGGCAGGGTCTTGCCGTCCTCTCCCCGCTGGCGCAGGGTGGTAAAGTGGTCCAGCAGGGTCTGCTCCACCTGGGTCAGGTGCTCCAGGCTGTTGCCCGGCTGGGCGGGGCGGGCGGAGGCAATGGCGTGCAGGGCGTTGTCCACTGCCCGGGCCAGCTCCGCGGGGCGGTGCCTGCCGTCGGGCAGATACAGGCAGAAGGGATCCAGCCCCAGCTGGGCCAGCTTGTCCAGAATCACCTGCTGGGCCGAGGGCTTTTCGGCCACAAAGAGCAGCCGCTTGCCCCGCTTCAGCTGGTCGGCAATCACGTTGCCGATGGTCTGGCTCTTGCCGTTGCCCGCCGGGCCGAAGACCACCTGGGCCCGCAGCTGCCGGGCCAGGACGGCAATCTGCCGCTGGGAGCTGTCACTGGGGAAGGCGTTCACTGTGCCGATGGGGGCCTCGTCTTCCCCCTGGGGCAGGGCGTTGTCCCAGGTCATGGCCCCCTCCAGGATGCCCCGCACCACCGGGTGGTCGGTGAGCGCGCTGTCCTGCAGGCCCCGGTAGATGGCCTCGCTGGGCATGCGGCAGTTGGCCAGCACGGCGCGGTCTGCCTCCACAGCCCAGTCCTCCCGGCCGGAGAGAATGTCCTGCAGCAGGGCAAGGCGGTTCTCCCAATCCCTGCCGGGGGCCCCGGCCAGGGCGGACAGATCAATGGCAAAGTCCTCCAGCAGCAGCTGGCGCAGCACCGGGTTCAGCTCGGCCTCCTGGGCCTCGCAGCGGAACACCACCTCGCCCCGGGGGTTGCGGTACACGTCCGCGGGGGTCAGATACAGGGGGGCTTCCACGGGCTCGGTCTGGTTTTTGGGGATCCACCGGAGCAGACCGGTGAACAGATAGGCGCTGGGAGAGCCCACCTCCCGCCGGGATAGCCGGTCCTCGCTCATCAGGGCCAGCAGCCGGCCCTCAATCTCCTGGGCGGAGAGCTCCTCCGCCCCCTGGCGCAGGCAGGTGTACAGCCCCGCGTCGGTATAGCCCCCGGCGTAGTACCGGCCGGGGTCCAGGGCAAAGGCCAGCCCGTCCCCGGTGAGTCTGAGCAGGGGGTTTTCCAGGGAGAAGTCCATGGCCTGGTGGATCAGCCGGTCCAGCTTGGTGGCGCAGGCCTCGCTGCGCTCCATCATGGGCGCGGGCCCCTGTGTCTCTTCGGCAGGGGCTTTCTCCTCGGCAGGGGCTTCCTCCTCGGCGGGGCCTTCCTCCTCGGCGGGGCCTTCCTCCTCGGCAGGGCCTTCTTCCTCGGCAGGGCCTTCCTCCTCGGCAGGGGTCTCTTCCTCGGCAGGGGCCTCTTCCTCGGCAGGAGTCTCTTCCTCGGCAGGGGCCTTCTCCTCAGCGGGGGCTTTCTCCTCAGCGGGAGCCTTCTCCTCGGCGGCCTCGGTCACCGCGGGGAAGCAGGGCCGCTGGCCCTCCGCCCGGCACAAGGCCACGTCCAGGGCAAAGCGGAAGTCCTTGTTTTTCAGGGCAAAGTTGGCGGACTCCACTGCGCTGTCAAAGGCCACGGTGTCCCCGTCGGCAAAGAGGGTACACTCCACCGGGATCAGCTCTCCCTCCACCATGGGCAGGGGCAGCAGGGGCAGCAGCTCGCTGCGGTCGCTGACCAGGCGGGCGGACAGGGCGGCATCTTTGTTGGTAAAGAAGCCGGCCATGGCGTGGGTCGGGGTCAAAAACAGAACGGCGTGGAGCCCCGCGGCCTCCAGGCAGGAGGCGTAGAGCACCGCCAGATCCAGGCAGGTGCCCTGGCGTACCTCGGGCTGAAGCACCCGGTGGGGCAGGCGGATGGACTGCCCGCCCTCAAAGGAGGCAGGCGGGGCCATATAGTGCAGGGCCTGGCGCTGCAGGGCCTGGAAGATCCATTTGGCCTGGCGGCGGACCTCCTCGGCGCTTTCGGCAAAATAATTGATCATCCTGCCGCCCTCGGCGTTGGCCAGCTCCCCGGCCTGCTGCAGCACGGCAGCCACCAGGGGATCCCCCGGCTGGAGGAAGCAGGCCAGGCTCTCCGGGGCATTGCGGCTGTCCCAGCAGGTGTAGGGCTGCAGGCGCAGATGGAACTGCTCCTGGCAGAGCACCCGGTCGGGCTCGTCTACAGACAGCAGCTGCACGTTCACAGTGGCGTCGCGGCCGAGATCCATCTCACGGCGATAGAAGGTGTCGTTGAGCTGGAGGGGCATGGAAAAGCCCGTCTCCCCAAAGGTGACGGTGGTAAAAAACTCGGTAAGGAAGGCCGGCTCAGAGCTGACGTGCAGCCGCACGGTTTCGCCCTTGGGCCCGGAGATGGAGAAGTCCTCCAGCAGCGGCTTGCCGGCGTGGATGAGGGCGTAGTTGACCTCTTGGGTGGGCTTGGCGTGGATGGAAAACAACAAGACAGAACCCCCTATCGTCAGGATTTATCAGGTGTAATATTTTTCGTAGATGGCGTCCAGCTCGTCCAGCTCGTTCAGCAGGGGGCCCCCGCCGGGGGTCTCCTTTTGGGGCTGGGCGGCCTGGGCCTGCTGGGCGCCGCCGGCAGGCAGGCTGGCCACCAGGGCGGCCAGCAGGTTGGGATCCAGGGCAGGCCCGGTCTGGGCGGGCTGCTTGGGCTCCAGATGGTCCAGGGCGTCCTCGGCCAGAACCATCCAGGATGTGGGCGAGGCCCGGCTGACCATGGAGTTTTTGCGCAGCAGCAGCATGGCTCCCCGCAGATCCGCCAGCTCATAGTAGTTGAGCCCCTCGGTCTTCTCGGCCAGGTAGTGGCTGGTCATGGGGTCGTCCATCTGGGCCAGCTCCTGCTCAAAGTAGGCGGTGCGGGCGTTCAGATCCGGCAGGGTGACGTACACCGCGGTAAACATCTCCCGCAGCTCGCCCTTCAGCTGGGCGGGGCTGTCGGCGGGGATGCCCACCACCAGGCTGGCGTCGGCCTCGGCGGCCTCGTCAATCAGCTCGGCCAGCTCCACGTGGTCGGCCAGGCATTCAATGTGGTCTACCAGCAGCACGGCGGCCTTTTCCAGGCAGACCCGGGCCTCCTGAAAGGCCTGGGTCTGCTGTTCGGCGCTGAGACTGCGCAGATCGATGAGATACAGGGCGTAGCCCTGGGCGGCCATGGTGCCTGCCATGCCGTTGAGCAGGGCGTGGCGTCCGCTGCCCTCGGGGCCGTAGAGCAGCACACAGCGGACGTTGTCCAGCTCCAGCTCCTCATCGGCGGGCTTGTGGACCAGACCCGCCAGCAGATCCCGGTAATAGGGCCTGCCGGCGTATCGGTCCAGCGAGTCGGACAGGGCGCCGATGGCGTGCAGATACTCAGCCATGGGCTTCCGGGTCGGGGGCGGATTCGCTCAGCGGCACGCCGGCGTGGTCAAACCATGCAGCCAGATCCCGGATGATCTCCTCCTTGGGCTGGGGCTGGGTTTCGGCCCGGGCGGCGTCAAACAGGGCCCGGTCCACGCCGAAGGCGCCGGACTTCAGGGCCTCCAGGGCGGCCTCCTCGGTGGGGTAGTTCTCTATGGCGCCCTTGAGCAGATGCTGGCGGATGGTGTCGCACAGGCGCTCAATGTCGCGGTAGTTGTAGCAGCCCACGCCGGTGAGCCGGCCCATCTCCTCGCAGGAGAAGCCGGAGGCCGGAGACACCAGCTTATTCAGCTCCCGCTGGAACTTCAGCACCCGGGCGGCGCAGTCGGGGAAGGGCACGTGGATCAGCTCCACGCGGTCCAGCATGGCGGAGTCCACCTTGCCGGGGTAGTTGGTGGCGCCGATGAACAAAATGGGCTTGCCGGAGGACTTGATCCGGTTGTAGCCGGTGAGGAAGGAGGTGGTGATAGAGGCGGCGTACTCCGGCAGGTTCTTGGAGGAGCGGTCCCGGCACACGCCGTCGATCTCATCGATGAAGACCACGCAGGGGGCACAGGCCTCGGCCTCCTCAAACAGGCGGGTGATGATCTTTTCCGCGTCGCCCACGTACTTGCTCAGAATCTCCGAGCTGTTCAGGGAGATGTACTTGTAGTTCTTGCCCGCCAGCTCGTGGACAAAGGCCTCAATGATGTAGGTTTTGCCGCAGCCCGGGGGACCCACAAAGATGTAGGACTTCTGCTTGCTGATGCCCAGGTAGTCCTTCAGGGCGGAGAGCTTGCTCTCGGTGGCGCAGGCCCGCAGCTTCTCCTTCAGCGCCTCCATGCCGGTAACGTCGGCAAAGCTGTGCTTGGGCACGTCCTTGTACCAGGACTGCACCGTGTCCTCGCTGACAGAGGAGGGCTTCACCCCGTCCTTCTTCTCGGCGGGCTTGGCAGGGCCGGCGCCGGCGCCGGCGGGAGCGGGCTTGGCGGGGGCCGCGGGCCTGGGGCCGCCGGCCTTGGCCGCGGCGGCGGAGCGCATCCGCTGGTAGGTCTCGGGGTCTACGCTGCGCAGCACGTCGGCCAGGCGCTGGTTGATCTCCTTGACCTTGCGGACGTTGTACTCCTGCTCGGAGCCGATGGAGATCCGGGCCATTTCAGAGCGCACGTCGGCGGCCTTCTGCAGATAGAAGCACTCCTGCTTGGTGTGCTTGCCGTCGTTGTCCAAAAATTCCATGTCCGCCTTCTGCAGATAGGCGTTGCACAGATTTTCGTATTTTTGGATTTTATCCAGATAGATGTCGTCCATAAGGGCCTCCCGGATTACAGCTCAGGCAGGTCGAAGGCGAAGTCGGACATATCCTCGGGGGGAGTCTCCAGCTCCAGATCCTCGGCCATGCCGCCGCCCTCGCCGCCGCCGGGGGCGGCGTCGCCCATCAGGTCGTCAAAGTTGAAGGCGTTGAGATCCAGGTCGTTCAGCCCGCTCAGATCGTCCATGGTCAGCCGGATGCCCTGGTCCTGGCGCAGCAGGTCCTCCACAGAGCTGGCCCCGTCGGCCACCAGCCGGTCAATGACCTCGTTGGAGACCAGGTCGTTGATGTTGTCCACGCCGTTTTCGTACATCTTGGACAGGATCCGGGTGGCCCGGTCCTCGTTCTTCTCCAGCTTCTTCTCCTGGCGGTGGTAGCGGCCGGGCTCGGGCTTTTCGCCCTTGCGGTACAGCATGTTCAGCGCCCGCATAGAGTCGGACAGGGCGTTCATGCCCTCATACATCATCTGGGTGGTGGCGGCGTCCACAATCCGGCGCTGCATCTTGTCGATGACGTTGATGGCGTAGTAGGCGTTTTTGATTTTCAGAATGGACCGCTCGTCCGCGGAGGAGGAGATGTGGTTGACCCGGTTGTAGCGGACGTTTCTGGTCTCGGTGAGAATGACGTTCATGTTGACCCTGCGGGCCTTGGCCATCCGGGTCAGTGCCTCGCCCTGGAGCTCCTGGAGGGACTTTTTCCGCTCCTTGATGGCGTCGGCGGCGGGGTTGTTTTTGATCATCCGGGCGACGTTGCTGTCCTTCTGCCCGGGAATTTTCTTCTTACCAAACATACTCAGACCTCCCTGTTACTGTGCGGCGATGATATTCTGCTCGCCGGTATGCTCCTGGGCCTCCAGCTCCGCCTTGATGGCGGCGGCGGCAGCCTCTTCCTCCTGCTTGCGGGCCATTTCCTGCTCCATCCGCTCCCAGGCCATTTCGGTGTCCACCACCCGCATACCCTTGCCGGGCAGGTTGGTGTAGTAGGCGATGCTCTCGGCCAGGGTGGTGCCGAACTCCTTCAGCAGGGAGATCAGCTCTTCCCGGTCGGCCAGGTCCTTGGTCAGCTGCTCTGTCATCTCGGACAGGGTGGCCAGGGCCTCTTTGGAGAGCAAGGTGGAGTTCAGGGCCATGATGGACTCCTGGTTCTGCAGGGCGACCTCCTGCTCCAGCTTCTGCTCAGACAGCTGGGAGATGATCTGCCCGGTGGATTCCACCATGCGGTTCAGGGCGGTGGCCTCCCGGGTCAGGGCCAGCAGCTCCTCGGCGTTGCCGGTGAGACGGTCGCCCACCCGGTTGTTTTTCAGCTCCTCGGCGGCGGCGGGGTGGCTGGCGCGGAAGGCGGTGGCCTCCTCGTACTTGGCCTGGAACTTGGCGGCAAGCTCGGCCTTGTACTTGTTCTGCTTGTCGATGTTCCGGGCCACCTCGTAGGTTTTGGCGGAGATCTCAATGGCGGCCAGACGGTTGCGCACGGCGGTGATGCGCTTGTCCACAATCTCCTGGGCATGGGGCTGCTCATGGGTGTTCAGCTCCACACGCATGGCCAGAGACTCCTTGATGAACTTGACGCCCCGGCGGGCTGTGGAGACGTCGTTCCGGTCCAGGCTCTCGTTGAAGTAGGAGATGATGCCGGTGAGATACCGGTCCAGCTCCTCGGTGGTATAGGTGGCGATGGCGGGGGAGTCGGCCAGCACCCGCTTGAAGATCTCAATGGCGTTCTTGTAGGCCGCCTGGACCTCCATGGGCTGGATGGCAATGACCTTGGTGTCGCCCTCGGCCAGCTTGGCGCTCAGCCGGTCACCGCTGGCACGGTTGATGTCAGCCAGCTGGCGCTGGGTGGAGTTCTCTCTGTCCAGCTTGGCCTTCTTGCGCTTTTCCATGAACTTGCTCATATAAAAACCTTCCTTTCTCGGTTTTACGTACAAAACTTAAAGCAGGGTGATTTCCTTGGACTGGGTGAAGCTGGCGGGGTTGCCCAGGGCCAGGCGGAAGCCGGTCTCGGTGCCCACAACCCCCACCTGCCAAAAGGTGTCGGTGTCCGGCACGGCCAGGGTGCAGCTGATGACCCGGGGGGTCTCGTCGGCCCGGCGGACCATGCACTTGAGCACCACCGCCGTGCCCGAAACCCGGGCAAAGGACTCTTGGTACCACAGGATCTTGCCGGGCTCCAGCTCCCGCCAGTCGGCCAGCTTGACGTGGTCTCTGTCTACGTCCAGGCCGCCCTCCCGCAGGTGGTTGGTCCGCACCTCCAGCAGGATTTCCCAGTCGGCCCAAAACTCGCCTCTGTACTGCTCGGCCATTTCCAGGGCGGCCTGCCGGCCGGCCTCATCCCCGTCGGGGACGTGGATCACCGGGAACCCGCAGCGCGGACACTTGGCGGCGTTGGGGTCCATCTCGTTTTTACATACCAGACAAAGCATCTCGGCCTCCTATCGGTTGCAGTTGGCCAGGATGTCCCGGTAGAACTGCTTGGTGGACTGCAGCTTGCTTTCCAGCTCCTTCAGCCGGTTGACCAGCTCGGTCTCCAGCCCCTTGATCTGGCGGTTCATATCGCCCAGGTACACGTCCTCGGCGTCCTTCAGCAGGGCCTTGGAGATCTTGTGCATCTGCTCCAGCTCCCGCTGCAGCTTGTCGATCCGCTCCTGGTAGCCCTTGATGGAGAGCCCCTCGTACAGGGAGCGGTTGCTGTCATACTCGTTTTGCAGCTGGGCCAGCCGGAGCTTCAGCTGCTTTTCGGTGGTGACAGCCTGGTCCATCTTGCCGGCCAGCTCCTCGGCCTGGGCCCTGGCCTGCTGGGCCTGCTCCCGCAGGGCAAGCAGCTGCTGCTGCTTGCTCTGCCGGTCGCCGGAGTCCTGCTCCAGCCGGCGCCTGGCCTGGGCCAGGTCCTGCTCCAGCTGGGCGGCCTTGGCCTGCAGGGCCCCGTTGCTCTGGGCCAAATTGGCCTGCTCCAGCAGCTGCTGCTCCAGGCGGAGCTTCAGCTGCTTTTCGGCGGCGGCGGCCTGGTCGATTTTGGCGGCCAGCTCCTCGGTCTGGGCTTTGGCCTGCTGGGCCTGCTCCCGCAGGGCAAGCAGCTGCTGCTGCTTGCTCTGCCGGTCGCCGGAGTCCTGCTCCAGCCGGCGCCTGGCCTGGGCCAGGTCCTGTTCCAGCTGGGCGGCCTTGGCCTGCAGGGCCTGGTCTTGCCGGGCCAGGTCGGCCTGCTCCTGCTGCTGCTGTTCCACCTTGGCCTGCAGGGCCCGGTTGCTCTGCACCAGGTTGGACTGCTCCAGCTGCTGCTGCTCCAGCCGGGCCTGCAGGGCGGCCCGCTCGGCAAGCAGCTCTTTCTTCTTTTGCTCCAGCATGGACAGGTCTTCCAGCTCCATGCGGTCCACCTGCTGGCTCAGGGCGGCTACCACCTCGCCCAGCTTGGCGTACTCCGTGCGCTGCTGCTCCAGCGCCTGGTGCTTCTGGCGGCAGCGGTCCTCCTGCTCCTGCAGGGCCTTGCGCCGGGCAAGCAGCTGGGCGGACTCGGCGTCGTAGTTCTCCTCCAGCAGCTCCAGGGCCTCCACCCGCTCGGTCAGGGACTGCTGCTGCTTGCGCACCTTGTCCCTGGGGTCGATGGCGGAGAGGGCCTCCTCGTTTTTCTTGATGGTGTTCAGCAGGGCCCGGCTGCTCTTGGCCAGCACGGTGACTGCCCGGTCCTCCTCTCCCAGGGGCAGGGCCCACAGGTCCTTGCCGGCGGAGTGGAGATCGTCGCACAGGTCGTTGAACAGACCCAGCGCGTCGCAGATACTCAGCTCCCTGCCCTGCAGGGCGGCAAGGGAGTCCTTTAAGCGTTCAAATTCAGCCATGCTCATACGCCCTCTCTATGGTCTGGATGTCAAACAGACTGCGGATGCTGGTCAGCTCTATGGTGTTGCAGTGGTCGCCCACAGGGCCCCGCAGGATGTCATAGGTCTGCACGTGCAGGGTGATGACCCCGGAGGAATCCAGGCTGAAGCCCACCACAAAGGGGAGCTTGGGCTTTTCCACCGCCTGGGCCAGCAGCTTTCGGAACTCCTCCTTGGGGGTTACCACCACTGCCTGGCGGTCGTCGCTCTGGGTGTTGAGCAGGAATTTCTGGATGCCGCCGGTCAGGGCCAGCATATACACCGGGTTGCCCTCCCGGTCCTTCTGCCAGTAGATCTCGTTAAAGTTGATGTCCTGGTTGTAGCGCAGGCCGTAGGTCAGGCTGTAGCGGCCGCTGGAGTTGCGCACCGCCACGCCGATGGAGAAGGGGGCGGTGTTCCGGATCCGGATGGCCCCGGAGGCCAGCAGCGCCGCGCCCAGGGAGATGGCGGTTTCGTTGTCCTCGGCGCTTTTGATGATGTTGCTCTGCCGGCTGTCGGTGGAGGAGAAAGCGAACTTCTCCATCACCTGCATATGCACCAGGGAGTAGTTGCCGAAGCCGCCCACTAGCACGATCTTGAACCGCTCGTTGTTGCGGTTGTTGTAGTCGATGTGGTTTTTCTCCATAAAGGCGATGACTTCGTTGAGCTTTTCCTCAAACACGCCCCGGATCACCTCGTCGTAGACCCTGGCCAGCAGCTGGTAGGTCACGGGGATGGTCCGCATGGGCTTGGAGCCGTAGTAGATCTCGGCAAACAGGGCGTCGTCCTCGTCCATGTAGTCCTCGCCCAGCATATCGGTGTCGGTGCCGTACTCGGTAAAGATGTCCCGGATCGAGGAGGAGCAGTCCTGCAGCTCCTCCTCCAGGTCGTCCACGGCCCGGTAGAAGTCGGTGTCCAGGGGCACCTCCAGCTCGGGGAAGGCCTCTTCAATGGCCCGGCGCATCACGGTTTCCATGTAGACGATGCCGGCCTGGCCGATCTTGCCCTTTTCCTCGTTTTCGCCGGCGCCGGTGCGGTAGAGCACGCTGATCTCCATGCCGATGTTGCCGGCGCTGTCCGGCCGGGGCTCCACCTGGGTCAGGGTGATGTCCAGGGTGCCGCCGCCGTAGTCGATCAGCAGGATCTGGCCGTCAAAGTCGCCGCCGGTCTGCAGCTGGAAGTTGTGGGCAAAGTAGGCGGAGGCCGCCGCGGGCTCGCTGACCACCTGGATGTTGGGGGCCTCCTCGGTGCCGGGGTTTACCATGGGCAGGCTGCGGCAGATGTCCCGCAGCCGGGCCCGGCCGTCCACCGAGTTGAACTCCATGTTCCAGATCTCGGGCACGCCGATGACCAGCCGGTCCACCTTGCTGCCGCCGTCCCGCTCCAGCACCCGCTCCAGCAGGGTCTGCAAAAACTGGCGGGTGATCTCGTAGGGGGACTCCTTGTCGGTAAAGCCCCGGGCCTTCAGCTGCTCCGGGTCGTCCTCGGCCAGCATCATTTTAAAGCCCCGAAAGCTCCTTGCCCCGGCCTTGTGCTTCAGCTTTTTGGCCTCTTTGCCGATGAGTGTTTTGTTTTTGTAATAGGTGAGCACCGAGGGCACAAAGGGAGACCCGCCCTCGGTCAGCCCCTTGGCCACGGGGGTGCCGGTCTGCTCGTGGTAAACCGCCACCGTGGTGTAGGTGGAGCCAAAGTCGATGCCGATGTTGTTCATATCCATTCACCTCATAGTGCAAGCTGGTCGATGGTCTCCTGCCAGTTGTCCACCCCGTCGTACAGGGTGGGGGGCTGGACGGGGGCGGAGAGGGTCTCCGCCAGGCGCTGGGAGATGGCCTGGGTGTATTCGGCCAGCTGCTCCCGCTCGGCGCCGCTGTGGAGCATATCGGTGCCCAGCAGCTGCTCCATCTGATCCAGATTACTCTGCCAGGAGCTGCGCTCCTGGCGCTGCCGGTTTAAGATGGCCTCATAGTTCATATTCTGCTGGTGGCAGCGCAGGGCGTTGTCCTTGGCCTCGGTGCGCTGGGCCTCGGTGGGCGCGGTTTTGGCCTGGGCGCGGTACTGCTCAAACTGCAGCTTGCAGCGCGCGGCGGCGGCCTCGCTGTTGCGGATCAGGTTGTCGTAGTGGACCAGCTGCTCCACCATGCCGAACATGGCCTGGCAGCTGGTGAGATAGTCCTTGCTGCAGGCGTCGTAGTAGTTGTCCAGATAGCTGCGCAGGCCGATCAGCTTGTGCCGGATGCGGCCGGTGCCGTCGGTGCGCAGCACGCTCTTGTTTACAGACTCCAGCAGCCCCAGCATGATCTCGGTGCGCTCCTCGGGGATGGGCCCCCGCAGGCTGAGATTGCGCAGCATCACCCGGATCTTCCGGGCGGCGGGCACCAGCTCCCCGGCATCGGAACGGTGGGACAGCTGGCTCTCAATCCGCTGCCAGCGGCTGAGCAGGGGGTTGTCAGACTGGAGGAAGGGCAGCTCCTCATCCTCGGGGTACTCCAGCCGCAAGGTGGCGGCAAACAGCTCGTCCGGGGGGATGCCGCAGCTGTCCAAAAAGGTTTTCAGGCAGTCGGTAAAGGACACGGTATGGAACAGCTGGTCATAGCTCTCCACCGTGGGCCGCCAATCCGGGGGGAAGGGGTAGCCCAGCTTTTGCCGCAGCTTGGCGGACACTGCGGAACGGGCCATGACCTGGCACAGCTGGGGCAGCCGCTCCAGCTGCCAGGAGAAGAGCTTGTTCTCCGGCTCAAAGAGCAGGGCCTGGGTCAAAACCGGCTCCAGCCGCTCGGCGGTGGGCAGCAGCACCGTGCAGCGCTTGCCCAGCCACTGGCGCAGACTCAGGTACAGGTCGGTGTGGATGTCGGGCTTCAGGGCCTGCTTCAGCTCGGGAAACAGCTGCACCAGGGCGCAGTCCGGGTCGGTGAGATAGCGGCAGGAGTCTGCGCACTGGTCTGTGGCGGTGATCAGCAACAGCCCCGTAAAGGCGGAGCCCGCCTCCCGGTGCTGCCGGCGCAGCCAGCTGAGCAGCTCGGGGCTGCGGAACAGCCGCTCAAACTCCCCCAGGCTCACCACCACCGCGTTGGGCGCAGGGGTGGACATCAGCCGCTGCAGCAGGGCCACCAGGGCCTCGTCGTCCTCCACCCAGGCCTCGGCCCAGTCGTATTTGGCGTCAATGCCCTGGGCGTCGGCAAGCTCGCCGTATTGGGCGGTGCGGAACAGCTTTTTCTTGGGCAGGGACTGCTCATAGACCTGGCTGGTGGGCAGGTCGGGAATCCGCAGCACCGGCGCCTGCTCCGGCCGCTCCCAGAAGAACACCCCCTGGAACCCGCTTTTGCGCAGGCAGTAGAACAGATACCGCCGCAGATCCACCCGGATCAGGCTGGGCAGCTGGTAAATATCGTTCGGGCCGGCAAACATCAGCTGCAGCCAGCCGTTGGCACGTTTCAGTTCTGTCATGGCATGCCTCTACTTTTCCTCAGATTGGACGGGGCCTATTGCTTGTGGTTCCGGAAGATTTTGGCCTGAAAGCCGCCCTTTTCGGTTTCCATCCAGCGGAAATCCCATTCGCCGTCCCGGTGCTCGGTCTGGGCGGGACCGGCCCTGTGGGCCTCCATCAGCTTTCGCAGCCTGGCCACGTCCTCCGGCGGCACCCGGCACACGGTTCTGCAGGAGAGAAAATCCCCGGTGACGTCCAGCCCGCAGGCACAAAGACGCTTGCTGTTTGGCATTGACCGCCCGCAGACAGGACAGCTCCACATACAGATCCCTCCAAAGCTTCGCAGCATATATTTTCAGATACTATCATCATATCACATACGTGTGTAAAAATCTATGAAAATCTTACAAAAAAATCAAAAATTGCCCCAGGAAAGTTTCTCTCCGGGATGAAACAAGTCCCCCCATCCGGACGGATGGGGGGACTTGGGCAGTTGGGCGGCGGGATTATTCCGGGTGGATGTCGTGCGCGGCAAAGGCCTTGAGCAGCAGATTCATGTCAGAGGGGATGGAGATGGGGTCGCCGCAGGCCTTGATGGCGTTGGCCACGTCCTTCAGGCCGTTGCCGGTGACCACGCTGACCACCGTGGCGTCGGCGGGGATCTTGCCCTGCTCGCAGAGCTTTTTGAGGCCGGCGGTGCCGGTGACGCCCGCGGGCTCGCCGAAGACGCCGCAGGTGGTGCCCAGCAGCTTCTGGGCGGCCATGATCTCCTCGTCGGTCACGTTGACCACAATGCCGTTGGACTCCCGGATGGCCATCAGGGCCTTGTCCGCGTTCCGGGGCACGCCCACGGCGATGGAGTCGGCCAGGGTATTCTCCTCCATCGGGTACCAGTCTTCGCCGGTCTCAATGGCCCGGTTGATGGGATGGCAGCCCTCCGCCTGGGCGGAGATCAGCCGGGGCAGCCGGTCAATAAAGCCGATGGCGTACAGATCCTTCAGGCCCTTCCACAGGCCGGCGATGGTGCAGCCGTCGCCCACGGAGATGGCGATGTAGTCCGGCACCTGCCAGTTCAGCTGCTCCATGATCTCCAGCCCCACGGTCTTCTTGCCCTCGGACAGATAGGGGTTGATGGCGGCGTTGCGGTTGTACCAGCCCCACTTGTCGATGGCCTGCTTGGACAGCTCAAAGGTGTCCTCATAGCTGCCCTGGACGGAAATGACCGTGGCGCCGAAGGTCATCAGCTGGGCCACCTTGCCCTTGGGGGCCCTGGAGGGGACAAAGATATAGGTCTTCAGCCCCGCCGCCGCGGCGTTGCCCGCAAGGGAGGAGGCCGCATTGCCGGTGGAAGAGCAGGCAATCACCTTGGCCCCGGCCTCTTTGGCCTTGGCCACCGCCATGGCGGAGGCCCGGTCCTTCAGCGAGGCGGTGGGGTTGATGCCGTCGTCCTTGATCCAGAGCTTTTGGATGCCCAGCAGCTTTGCCAGGCGGTCGGCCTCATACAGGGGGCTCCAGCCCACCCGCAGGGGGGTGTCGGGGGTGTCGGGCTCCACGGGCAGCAGCTCCCGGTAGCGCCACATGGTGGGGTTCTGGCGGTGCTTCAGGGTTTCCTTGGTGAAGTGCGCCTTGATATAGTCGTAGTCGTAAATAATATCCAGGATGCCGCCGCACTCGCAGTTGGTGAGATTGGGGACGGCGGGGTATTCCTTGCCGCACTTGACGCAGCGGCCGCAGATGACGTTTTTCATAGAATCTCCTTTGTTGTGAGCCCAGGTTCAAACAATAGGCAACAGGAGCGCCTGTGTTCTCCCATTGCCTATTGTAGGGTGTGTTGTCTTACAGCTTGGCCAGCAGGCCCACCTCGTCGTTAAAGGCGTCGATGAGCTTGTCCAGGTCGGCAGCCTGCTTGTGGACCTCGTCCCAGACCTGGGGCTTGTACCACTGGTCGTTCAGGTCCTCCACGTCCATCTGCTGCTGCTCCACCCAGGTGTAGTACTTCAGGTTGTGCACCCGCTTGCGCTCGGGGTAGGTGAGCTCCAGCATGGAGTCGGTCTTCAGGCCCAGCATATGCAGGGCGTGATCCTTGGCGGCCTCGGTGACGGTGTAGGCACCGTGCATGTCGTTGAGCTCCTCCACCCGGGACTTGTACATCACGGCGGAGTCGGTGAGCACGGTGACCAGCACGTCGTCCTCGCCCAGCTCGTACCACTTGGCCATCTTGATGCAGCACAGCACGTTGGCAATGCCGGAGATGCCCATCCAGGTGAACTTTTCGATCTGCTCGTCGGTCATGCCCAGCTCGTCCTTCAGGTACTGCTGGCCCTCGGGGGTGTTGAACAGCCGCAGCAGGCGCTGGGAGTCCTCGTCGTCAATGGCGATGCCCATGTCGGTGTTGCGCACGTTGTGCACCCAGGGGATGTGCTTGTCGCCGATGCCCTCAATGCGGTGGCCGCCGAAGCCGTTGTTCACAATGGTGGGGCACTGCAGGGCCTCGCCCACGGCCAGCTTCATCCGGGGATAGCGCTCCTTGAGCAGGTCGCCCGCGCTCATGGTGCCGGCGGAGCCGGAGGTGAAGGCGGCGCCGGCCAGCCGCTGGCCGGGCTTCTTTACGGCCTCAAACAGCTCTGCCAGGGCGTAGCCGGTGACGTTGTAGTGCCACAGGGGGTTGCCCATCTCGGCAAACTGGTTGAAGATCATCATGGAGGGATCCTGCTTCAGCTCCCAGGTCTTGTCAAAGATTTCCTTCACGTTGGACTCGCAGCCCGGGGTGGCGATGATTCTGCCGGCAATGGACTTCAGCCAGTCGAACCGCTCCTTGGACATATCCTGGGGCAGGATGGCCACAGAGTCGCAGGCCAGCAGCTTGGAGTTGAAGGCGCCGCCGCGGCAGTAGTTGCCGGTGGAGGGCCACACCGCATGGTGATAGGTGGCGTCAAACTGACCGGTAACCAGGCGGGGAGCCAGGCAGCCGAAGGAGGCGCCCACCTTGTGGCAGCCGGTGGGGAACCACTTGCCGGCCATGGCCAGGATGCGGCAGGGCACGCCGGAGAGCTTGGAGGGGATTTCTACATAATTGGGGACCTTTTGGAACAGACCGCCGGACTCCTTGGCCTCGTTGTGCCAGGAGATGCGGAACAGGTTGATGGGGTCCACGGCCCAAAGGTCGGTTTTGGAGAGCTTGTCCTTGATCTTCTCAGGAATGAGATCGGGATTCTGCATCTGCGCGATGGTGGGGATGATGATGTTGTTTTCCCTGGCCTTTTCGATGTTGTGGGCCAGACCTTCCTTGTGGATGCTCAGATCAATCATGTGGTTTCTCCTCCTAATTTGGTGTCAAGATATGAGTACAGGGTGTATTTGGAAATGCCGAAATAGTTGGCGATCTTATCGCCGGATTTGGTGATGAGCAGGGCGCCGGAGTTGGATAAAAACTGAATGGCCCGGACCTTGTCCTCTTTGGTCATCAGCTCCACCGGCTTGCCCACCAGGTGGACAGAGCGCTCGATCAGCTCGTTGAGCAGGTCGTTGACGTTGTTGGGGATTTCCGCGGGCTCGGCCTGGTTCCGGTCCTGGATGGAGACCAGATCGGACAGGGCGTTGTAGGCCTGGGCCAGGGGGGAAATGTCAAAGTTGATGCAAAACAGCGCCTTTACGCTGCCGTCCTCTCCCCGCAGATAGATGGTGGAGGATTTCAGCAGCTTCCCGCCGGGGGTTTTGGTCAGGTAGCCGATGCGGTCCTCGGCCTTGACCGGGTCGATTTTCTTGCCCAACTGCTCCAGAACCACCTGGGAAGGACCGTCGCCCAGCTTCCGGCCGGTGATGTGGCCGTTTTCGATGGCGACGATGGAGTGCTCCGCTGCCCGGTCAGAGATCTCATGGACCACAACCTCGCAGCTGCTGCCGAACTGGGCAGCGATTCCCTTTGCAATTTTTTGCAGGTTTTCCACTTCCTGCGCCGTCAGCATAATTGTCCCTCCTCGGTTGGTTTGACGGCCGGCGGGGCGCCGGACGCGCCCTCGGGTCCTGGTCCGCCTGCTCATACTATACCACAGGATTTTCAGAAATCAATAGGCAATCAAAAATTTTTTTGTTTTTCAAAATTATTTTTTGATAACGGGTTGACAACTGCCGTTCCTGTGTTAAAATGGAGGTGGTCAAACGCCAATCCCGTTTGCAGAATGAAAGATGATTACAATATGATAAACGGAGGTAGTACCATGGATTTTGAACGCATCAAGCAGGCGGCCGAGGCCTATCAGGCCGATATGAGCAGATTCCTGCGGGACATGATCGCCATCCCTTCCGAATCCTGTGAGGAGAAGGGCGTTGTGCAGTGCATTGCCAACGAGATGAAAAAGCTGGGCTACGACAAGGTCGAGGTGGACAAGCTGGGCAACGTCATCGGCTGGATGGGCGAGGGCGACAAGATCATTGCCATTGACTCCCACATTGACACCGTGGGCATCGGCAACATCGCCAACTGGGAGGCCGATCCCTACAAGGGCTACGAGACCGATACCATCATCTACGGCCGCGGCGGCTCCGACCAGGAGGGCGGCATGGCGGCTGCCACCTACGGCGCCAAGATCATGAAGGACCTGGGGCTGATTCCCCAGGGCTACAAGATCATGGTGGTCGGCTCCGTGCAGGAGGAGGACTGCGACGGCATGTGCTGGCAGTCCATTGTAAACGAATACTTTGACGGCCCCGAGGATGCCAGAAACAAGGTGGAATTTGTGATCTCCACCGAGCCCACCGACGGCGGCATCTACCGCGGCCACAGAGGCCGTATGGAGATCCGGGTGGACGTCCACGGCGTGAGCTGCCACGGCTCCGCTCCGGAGCGGGGCGACAACGCCATCCACAAGATGGCCGAGATCCTGCTCAACGTCCGCGATCTGAACGAGAACGACGCCGGCGACGACAAGGAAATCAAGGGCCTGGTCAAGATGCTGGATCCCAAGTACAACCCCGAGCATTACGAGGACGCCCGTTTCCTGGGCCGGGGCACCTGCACCACCAGCCAGATTTTCTACACCTCTCCCAGCCGCTGCGCGGTGGCGGACTCCTGCTCCATCTCCATTGACCGCCGCATGACCGCCGGCGAGACCTACAAGTCCTGCCTCAAAGAGATTGAGGACCTGCCCGCCTGCAAGAAGTACGCCAAGGACGTCAAGGTCTCCATGTATATGTATGACCGTCCCTCCTGGACCGGCCATGTGTACAAGACCGAGGCCTTCTTCCCCACCTGGATCAACAAAGAGAGCGCGCCCCACGTCCAGGCCCTGGTGGATGCCCACCATGCCCTGTGGGGTGATAAGCGCCTCTGGGTCGACGAGACTGCGAGAGAAAAGAGAGAGGGAAGACCCCTCACCGACAAGTGGACCTTCTCCACCAACGGCGTTTCCATCCAGGGCCGGTACGGCATCCCCTGCGTGGGCTTCGGCCCCGGCGCGGAGAGCCAGGCCCACGCCCCCAACGAGATCACCTGGAAGCATGACCTGGTGGTCTGCGCGGCCCTGTACGCCGCGGTGCCCGGCCTGTACAAGCCCGAAAACAAGGACGGCTCCGCCACCAGCTTCCGCCAGGAGCTCACCGGCAACGACATCAAGTAAGAGAACCACACTCACACTGTATTGGAGGAACAAATTATGAGCAAAGCATTTGAACTTGCCCGTCACCTTGAAACCCTGCACATCAACAATATGTACAAGCAGGACTTCTACTGGACCTGGGACAAAACCGACGACGAGATCGACGCGGTGTTCACCGTGGCCGACGCCCTGCGGGATCTGAGAGAGCACAACAAGTCCACCAGAGTGTTCAACTCCGGCCTGGGCATCTCCCTGTTCCGCGACAACTCCACCCGTACCCGGTTCTCCTTCGCCTCCGCCTGCAACCTGCTGGGCCTGGAGGAGCAGGTGCTGGACGAGAAGAAGTCTCAGATTGCCCACGGCGAGACCGTCCGCGAGACCGCCAACATGGTCTCCTTTATGGCCGACGTCATCGGCATCCGGGACGATATGTACATCCACCAGGGCCATGAGTACCAGAAGACCTTTATGGACGCCCTGGAGGAGGGCTACCGCGACGGCATCCTGGAGCAGCGCCCCACCCTGGTCAACCTGCAGTGCGACGTGGACCATCCCACCCAGTGCATGGCGGATATGCTCCACGTGATCCACTACTTCGGCGGCAAGGAGAACCTGAAGGGCAAGAAGGTCGCCATGACCTGGGCCTATTCTCCCAGCTACGGCAAGCCCCTGTCTGTGCCCCAGGGCGTCATCGGCCTGTTCACCCGCTTTGGCATGGACGTGGTTCTGGCCCATCCCGAGGGCTACGAGGTCTTCCCCGAGGTGGAGGAGATTGCCCGCAAGAACTGCGAAAAGTACGGCTCCAAGTTCACCAAGACCAACGACATGAAGGAAGCCTTCAAGGACGCCGACATTGTCTATCCCAAGTCCTGGGCCCCCTTCAAGGCCATGGAGGAGCGCACCGCGCTGTACTCCAAGGGCGACCAGAAGGGCATTGACGAGCTGGAAAAGCGGCTGCTTGCCCAAAACGCCGAGCACAAGGACTGGGCCTGCACCGAAGAGATGATGAAGCTCACCAAGGACGGCAAGGCCCTGTACCTGCACTGCCTGCCCGCTGACATCTCCGGCCTGAGCTGCCCCGAGGGCGAGGTGGACAACTCCGTCTTTGACCGCTATCTGGTGCCGCTGTACAAGCAGGCCTCCTTCAAGCCCTACATCATCGCCGCCATGATCTTCCTGGCCCAGGTCAAGGATCCTGTGGGCGCCCTGATGGAGCTGGACAAGGGCGAGCAGAAGCGCAAGATTTTCTGAGAACCAAAAGGAGCTGCACAGCATGAGCAAACGAATTGTCATCGCTCTGGGCGGCAACGCCCTGGGCAACACCCCCTATGAGCAGCTGAAGCTGGTGGAGCAGACCGCCAAGCCCATTGTGGACCTGATCGCCCAGGGCAACCAGGTCATCATCGCCCACGGCAACGGCCCCCAGGTGGGCATGATCAACCTGGGCATGAGCACGGCTGCCGAGGCCGGCGCCATCAAGTCCGATATGCCCTTCCCCGAGTGCGGGGCCATGAGCCAGGGCTACATCGGCTACCATCTGCAAAACGCCATCGGCAACGAGCTGGCGGCCCGGGGCATCCAAAAGGACGTTGCCACCGTGGTCACCCAGGTGCTGGTGGACGAAAAGGACCCCGCCTTCCAGAATCCCACCAAGCCCATCGGCGCCTTCTACGACAAGCAGACCGCCCAGCGGATCGCCGCGGAGAAGGGCTACACCATGGTGGAGGACGCCGGCCGGGGCTATCGCCAGGTGGTACCCTCTCCCAAGCCCGTGGACGTCATTGAAAAGCACATGGTCCGCTCCCTGGTGGACGAGGGCTATGTGGTCATCACCGTGGGCGGCGGCGGCATCCCCGTCATCCGCAAGGACGGCAAGCTGGTGGGCACCCCCGCCGTGATCGACAAGGACTTCGCCTCCGCCAAGCTGGCCGAGCTGGTCCATGCCGACGCCCTGGTGATTCTCACCGCCGTGGACCAGGTGGCCATCCACTGGGGCAAGCCCAACCAGACCTTCCTGTCTGAGATGACCGTGGCCCAGGCCGAGCAGTACTGCACCGAGGGCCACTTTGCCCCCGGCTCCATGCTGCCCAAGGTCAAGGCTGCCATCAGCTTTGCCAAGACCGGCGGCCAGGCCATCATCGCCTCCCTGGAGCACGCCGGCGCCGCCGTCCGCGGCGAGAGCGGCACGGTGGTCCATCTGTAATTCCCCAAATACGCAGCGCGCCCGGACCTTTCGGTCCGGGCGCGTATTTTATGTTGGCGTTACTGGGAGAAGCTGGGATGCAGCTCCTGGTAGTACCAGCTGGCGCCGGCCAGAGAGCCCACCGGGCAGATCACCGTGACGCTGCCGTCCTCCTCGGGGTAGAACTGCAGGTCCCAGTTGATGTTCTCCTCAGAGGTGGTCCACTCCATCAAAGCGTCGTAGCCGTACTCTCCGCCCCGCATCTCGTCGGGCACGTCGCCGTACATGTCGGCAAAGCAGACCGCCGCGGCGGTGCGGGTGCCGTCCAAAAACCGGTCCGGGTCCACCCCCAGCCGCAGGCACAGGTCCTGGGCTGCCAGCAGCACGTCCTGCCGCAGGTCGTAGACGTAGACGCCGTAATCCGACTGCCCCCAGTCGTTGTCCGCCCGGACGATCAGTGACAGCAGCCCGTCGTACAGGGTGGTGTGCCAGCTGACGCTGACATCCACCAGGCTGTAGCCCCCGTCCATGGCCTCGTAGGCGGAGAGGATGTAGGGCTCAAACCGGCTGCGGATGTCCCGGTTGGCCATCTTGGCCGCGGCGGTCTCCAGGGTCAGCTGGGGCAGGTGGTAGGAGTATTGGTAGGTAAAGCTGCCGTCGCCGGAATCCTGATAGGTGCCGTCCTCGGCGTACAGCTCGGTGACCAGGGCTGCGGGATCCCAGTCCTCTGCAGAGGGCGCCTGGGTTTCCACCGGCGCCTGGGTCTCCGCCGGCGCCTGGGTTTCCGCCGGGGCCTGGGTTTCCGCCGGGGCCTGGGTTTCCGCCGGGGGCGGAGCGGAGGGCTCCGGGGCCCGGGTCTCGATGATATTCTCAGGCGGCCGCTCCGGCGGGATGTTGGGTCCGGTGAGCAGGGTGGCGAGCAGGCCGCAGCCCGACATGGACAGGGCCAGCGCAAGGGCAATCAGAATGGCAAAGGCACGTTTCATGATGTCCTCCCTTCGTCGGCTTATGACAGTACGGCAGACAACGCGACCAGGGCAATGATGACGATGTAGAGCACCAGGATGGCGGTGATCACAGCGCCGGCAATGATGCCCACCTTGGCCAGAATGCCGCCCACCTTGACCTTGCCGGCATTGATGCCGCCCTCGGCTATGTGGGTCTTCCACTTGCCCCGGCCCACAATGCCGAAGATGAGCCCCAGCAGGGGGATCTCAAAGGCAAAGGCAATGGCCAGGATGCCCCAGGTCAGCACGCTGGAGGCGGACACAGAGGGCTGCGCCCCAACGGGGGCCGCGGGGGCTGTAGGGGGATTGACAGGATAGCTGCCGGGGTAGGGCTGCAGGGCGTCCTGGGGGGGAGCCCACCCAGGCTGGACCGGCGGGGCATAGGGGATCTGCCCGGCCTGGGCGCTCTGGTCCCGGGCGGGCCACACCGGCTGCTGGTTCCAGGCCGGCGCCTGGGGCTGCCAGGGCTGCTGGGGCTGGGGATCCCAGGTCTGGGCCTCGGGCTGGGGGGCCCACAGGGGCTGCTGGGGGTTGCCTTCCGGGGCGGGGCTCTGGGTCTCGGGCTCGGAGACGGGGACAGCCTGGCTCTCGCTCACCGGGGCAGCGGCAGGGATCTCAGGCTGGGGGATCTGTGCGGCCATGGTCTCCAGGTCGGGCACCACGGTGGCGTCCGGGTGGACGGGAGTGGGCTGGGCGGCCATTTCCGGCACGGGGTCGGGGGCCTGGGCGTGCCAGGCGGCAATGGAGTCTACCGGCTCACCGCACTGCATACAGAACCGGGCGTTCTCCTCAAGGGGAGCCTGGCAGCGGGAACAGTATTGCATAGCTTACACCTCATTTCAGCGGGAATGGGCAAAGAAGCCCAGACTCCAAACGGGGTCCGGGCTTCCGTGTGACGAAGAATGTCAGGAATTGGCGGCAATGATACCGATGATGGCGAACAGCGCAAGCACGGTGAACACGATGGAGAGGATCAAGCCCACCAGAGACAGGATCCGGCCAACCTTGACCTTACCGGCCAGGACGCCGCCCTGGGCCACATAGCCCTTGGCCTTGGACAGGCCGATGGCACCGAAGATAATGCCCAGGAAAGCAAAATAGAAGGTGCAGCTGAACACCAGGCTCAGGATACCCCAGACCAGGACATTGGGTTCGGGCACGTTGGCACCGTAGGAGGGAGCCGCATTGACTACGGGCAGGGGAGCGCCGCAGCTGGGGCAGTTGACAGCGAAATCGTCACAAACCGCACGGCAATTGGGACAAGACTTCATTTTCATTTCTCCTTTTCTGAAAAATCCACATAGTGGTTGATTCCCCACATAGTGGTTGATTCCATTGTACCAAGCTTTCCGGGAAAGTCAAGGGTATTTTCCGAATTTTCCCCCGGACAGGGGGATTTTTGTCTGCTAACCCGGGTATCTGCGGTAGCCGCAGCTGCTGCAGAAATTGTCGTCATAGTGGCTCACGGTGCCGCACCGGGGGCAGACCCAGTCCTGGGTGGCCTGGTCCAGATCCAGGGGCATACCGCAGCTCTCGCAAAAGGCGGCCCCGGGGTCGTTGATGCTGCCGCAGTAGGGGCAGGTCCACGCCTGCTCCTCGGGCTCTGGCTCCGGCTCCGGCTGCCTGGGGGTGCGGAAGCTCAGGCCGAAGAGCAGCCCGCCAAAGGCAATCACGCCGAAGCTGGCCCAAAAGGCGGACTCCACAATCTCGTAGGAGTCAGACATGGTCATGGCCTGCTGGGCGGCAAACCAGGCGGTGTCCCGCAGCAGGTACAGCCCTGCGGCCAGCAGCACGCCCAGGGCAAAGAAAACAATGCCTAATTTCCGCATGGTGCCTCCTTTCCCGCCGGCCTATTGCAGCAGCACGGCGCAGCTGTTTGCGGGCAGCGTCCAGGTCTCGGGGCCGGTCTGCACGGCGCCGTCGGCATACAGGCAGGCGCTGCCGGTGCAGACCAGGGGCTCATGCCCCCGATTGACGCAGCACAGCACCTGCTGACTGTCGCAGCTGCGGGTAAAGCACACCGCGCCTCCGCCGGCCCGGGTGACACGGACGTCCCCGTCCGCCAGGGCGGGGGTCTGGTTTTTCAGCCCGGCCAGGGCCCGGTACAGGGCCATAAAGCGGCCGTCCTCCTGCCCCCAGGGGTAACAGCCCCGGTTGAAGGGATCCTTGCAGCCCTCCATGCCTGCCTCGTCGCCGTAGTAGATGCAGGGGCAGCCCGGCAGGGTAAACTGCAAAAACGCCGCCAGCCGCAGCCGGGCAAAGGCCATGGCCCGCTGGGCAGGGGAGAGGCGCACCGTGGCCAGATATTCCTTGTCCTCCCCGAAATCCCCGGCCAGCATGGTGAGGATCCTGGGGGTATCGTGGGTGCCCAGGATGTTCATCAGGCAGCCCAGCACCTGGGGCGGATAGTTCTCCGCCAGGGTCATAATGCTCCGGCCCAGGCCGGTGCCGTCGTCCTGGCCCCGGGCATAGGCCAGGATGGCCCCCCGCCAGACGTAGTTCATCACGCTGTCCAGCTCGCCGTCTACAAAGTAGCGCCGGCGCACGCCGTAGGCGCACTTGTTGGAGGCGTCCTCCCAGACCTCGCCCAGCAGCAGGGCCTGGGGGTTGAGATCCCGCAGCCGCCTTTTGAACCGCAGGATAAACGCATCGGGCAGCTCGTCGGCCACGTCCAGGCGGAAGCCGTCGGCGCCCAGGGCCAGCCAGTGGGCAATGACGCTGTGCGCCCCGTCGATGATAAACTCCTGGTAGGCCGGGTCCAGCTCGTTGACGTTGGGCAGGGTCTTAAAGCCCCACCAGGCGTCGTAGTGGTCCCGGTCCTGGCCGAAGGAGTACCAGCTGTAGTAGGGGGAGTCCGGCCCGGCGCTGTAGGCGCCGCTGCCAAAGATGCCCTCCCGGTCAAAGTACACGGAGTTTGCCCCGGTGTGGGAGTACACCCCGTCCAGCAGGACCTTCATGCCCAGCCGGTGGGCCTGCTCGCACAGGGAGCGGAAGTCCTCCTCGGTGCCCAGCAGGGGGTCGGGGCGGAGATAGTCCGCCGTGTCATACCGGTGGTTGGAAAAGGCCATGGAGATGGGGTTGAGATACAGCACCCCCGCGCCCAGGTCGTGGAGATAGGGCAGCTTGGAGGCGATACCCCGCAGGTTGCCGCCAAAGAAGTCGTTGCACAGCACCTCGCCGGAGGCATCCGGGCGGAACTGGGGCTGGCCGCCCCAATCCTGGCGCAGCACAAAGGGCTCCAGCTTGCCCGTGGTGTCGCAGGTCCCCTCTTTGCAGAACCGGTCGGGGAAGATCTGGTACATCACCCTGCCGCGGAAGCAACCGGGCACGGTGAAGTCGGCGGGGATGACGCTGAGCTGCCATTTGTCCCCGGCCTCCATGTTGGTGCCCTCGTCCTGCTTGAACAGGCGGAAGGTCCCTGTCTTTGCGGTGACGCGGAACCAGTAGTAGAACAGTCCGGGCTGGGGCAGGCAGAAGTCACACTTGAACAGGTCGTAGTCCGCGTCCCGCTGGCCTGCCCAGGCAAAGGCAAACTCTGCGCAGCGCCGGCCGTCCTCCTGCTCCACCACCAGCTGGACAAACCGGGTTTCCAGGTCTCGGGGCAGGGCCAGGCGCAGCACGCACAGCTGCCCGGGCACCAGGGTGCCGAAGGGCGTTTTGTAGGCCGGGTCCTGGCTGTTGTAGAGAATTCGCATGGGAAAAAGCTCCTTGAGGGATTAAGAGGGGCGAACTCTGTTCACCCCTCTTGAAAATATAAAGTGGCAGCTTACAGCTTCCAGATGTTGTCGACGTACTCCTGCACGGAGCGGTCGGCGGAGAAGATGCCGGACTTGGCGATGTTCACCAGGCTCATCCGGTTAAACCGATCCCGGTCGGCATAGACCCGGGCCACGTCCTGCTGGGCACGGGCGTAGTCGTTAAAGTCGGCAATGGTCATATAGGCGTCGGCCACGCCGAAGCGGTTGGTGGTCAGGCTGGCCACCAGGTCGTCGAAGCGCTGGCCCAGCTCGCCGGAGGTGAGCATCTGCAGCACCCGGCGCAGGCTGTCGGACAGGAAGGCGTTGGGATCGTAGCCCCGGCGCCACAGGTCCTCCACCTGGTCGGCGTGCATGCCGAAGAGGAACATATTCTCGTCGCCCACCTGCTGGTGGATCTCCACGTTGGCGCCGTCCAGGGTGCCCAGGGTCACAGCGCCGTTGATCATAAACTTCATGTTGCCGGTGCCGGAGGCCTCCTTGCCGGCGATGGAGATCTGCTCGGAGATCTCGGCGGCGGGCATGATGATCTCCGCCAGGGACACCCGGTAGTCCTCAATAAAGACCACCTTCAGCTTGTCGCGCACGTCGGGGTCCTTGTTGACAAACTCAGACACCGCCACAATCAGGCTGATGATCTGCTTGGCCCGGATATAGCCCGCGCTGGCCTTGGCGCCGAAGATAAAGGTTCTGGGCTGCCAGTTGCCGTGGGGGTTGGCCTTGATCTGGTTGTACAGGTGCAGGATGTGCAGAACGTTCAGCATCTGCCGCTTGTACTCGTGCAGACGCTTGACCTGCACGTCGAACAGAGAGTCGGGGTCCACATTGATGCCGTTGGCATGGGCGATATACTTGGCCAGGCGCAGCTTGTTGTCCCGCTTGATTACGGCCAGCCGGTCCAGCACAGCCTTGTCGTCCTTGTAGGCCAGCAGCTTTTCCAGGGCGTTGGCGTCTTTCAGGAAGTCGTCGCCGATCAGCTCATGCAGGCACTGGGTCAGCCCGGGGTTGGACTGGCACAGCCACCGCCGGTAGGCGATGCCGTTGGTGACGTTCAGGAACCGGTCGGGGGTATACTGGTAGTAGTCGCGGAAGATGGTCTCCTTCAGGATGTCGGTGTGCAGCTGGCTCACGCCGTTGATCTTGTGGCAGGCGGCCAGGCACAGGTTGGCCATGCGGACCTCGCCGTTGGCAATCACGGCCATCCAGTTCAGCTTGCCCTCGTCGTTGCCGTAGAAGGCGCGCAGCTTTTCCAAAAGCCGGCGGTTGATCTCCGCGGTGATGGCGTAGATCCGGGGCATCTGCTCCTTGTAGAGCTCCACGCTCCAGCGCTCCAGGGCCTCGCTCATCACGGTGTGGTTGGTGTAGGACAGGGTGCGGCAGGTGATATCCCAGGCATCGTCCCAGTTAAAGTCGTGCTCATCCAGCAGCAGGCGCATCAGCTCGGGCACGCACAGGGCCGGATGGGTGTCGTTGATGTGGATGGCGACCTTTTCGGGCAGGTTTTTCAGGGTGCCGTAGGTCTTGAGATGCTCTCTCAAAATGGCCTGCAGAGAGGCGGAGCACAGCAGATACTGCTGCTTCAGCCGCAGCCGCTTGCCCTGGATATGGTCGTCGGCGGGGTAAAGGACCTTGGAGATGGTCTCGGCCATGGTGTTCTGCTCCAGGGCGCGGACGTAGTCGCCCCGGGAGAAGGCCGCCATGTCAAAGCTCTGGGGCAGCTTGGCGGACCAGAGCACCAGCTTGTTCACGGCCTTGGAGTTGTAGCCGGAGATGTAGAGGTTGTAGGGCACTGCCATCACGGTGGAATAGCCGTGCTGGGCAATCTTGAACTTGCCGTTGTCGTACCACTCGTGGACCTCACCGCCAAAGCGGACCTCCACGGCGTCGTCCTCCTTGGGCACCAGCCACACGTCGCCCAGCTGCAGCCAGTTGTCGGGCAGCTCCATCTGCCAGCCGTCCACGATCTGCTGCTTAAAGATGCCGAACTCGTAACGGATGGAGAAGCCGGTGGCGGGGTAGCCCAGCCCGGTGAGAGAGTCCATGTAGCAGGAGGCCAGCCGGCCCAGACCGCCGTTGCCCAAACCCGCGTCGGGGTCCATCTCATACAGGTCGGCAATCTCGATGCCCAGGTCCTTCATGGCCTGGGTAAAGGTCTTCTCCAGCCCCAGGTTGTACAGGTTGTTGCGCAGGCTGGTGCCCACCAGGAACTCCATGGACATATAGTAGACCTGCTTGCGGCCCTCTTTGCGGTAGCTGCGCTTGTACTCCCGGCGGCGGTCGTACATCTCGTTGCGCACCACGGTGCAGAGGGCCTTGTAGGCCTGCTTGTCGGTGGCTTCGGCCATGGTGCAGCCAAAGAGCCGCATACAGGCTTTTTCCAGGCGTTCTTTCGCTTCGTTCTTGTTCATAGTTCCTCCTAAAATCTATTGACAGGCATTGCTGCCGGAGATGCTGGAACGGTGATCATACCGCATAATGCCGTATTATAGCATCCCGGGATGGATTTTTCAAGATGAAACCATGGATTTCCGAACTTTTTTCCACTTGTGGGGGGCCAAGAGGGGCAAATCATTTCCCCGGACGAAAATCCGAAGGCCCTCTGCATATCCCCGGCCGGACCGGAATAGAATGGCAGCACAACACACCGGGAGGGAAGCGGCATGGCATTGGCGGAGCTGGCACTGCGCCGGGCGGGCAGCCCGGATCTGGAAACCTTTCAACGGGACAACGGTCTGCCCCCGGACGGGCAGGCGGGCCCCCTGACCTGGCAGGCCCTGGAGCCCTGGCTCACCGGCTATCGGCTCTATGCCATGCAGCCCGGGGACAGCTACGACCTGCTTGCCCGGCGCACAGGGGTCAGCGTCCGGGCCCTGATCACCGCAAACCCCAACCTGGACCCCCTGCAGCTCCGGGTGGGGCAGCGGATCGTCCTGCCCCTGGGCTTTGACGTGGTGCCCACGGACGAGCCCTTTTCCTACGGGCTGCTGCAATTCTGCCTGCAGGGGCTCACGGCCCGGTATCCCTTTCTGGGCCGGGGCACCCTGGCCACAACCGCCGGGGGCCGGCAGGTGGAGTATCTGCGCATGGGTCTGGGCCCCCGCAGGGTGCTGATCAACGCCGCCCACCACGCCAACGAGTGGATCACCGTCCCCCTGACCCTCTGCTTTCTGGAGCGCTGGGCCCGGGCGGTTTCGGAAAACGGCGACCTGGCCGGCCGCTCCGCCCAGGCCCTGTATCAGCGCTGCACCCTCACCCTGGTGCCCATGGTGAACCCCGACGGGGTGGACCTGGTCAACGGGGCCCTGGCCCCCGGCAGCGCCGACTATGCCCGGGCCCTGGCCCTGGCAGCGGACTATCCGGACATCCCCTTTCCCTCCGGCTGGAAGGCCAACCTGGAGGGGGTGGATCTGAACCTGCAGTACCCCGCGGGCTGGGAGCAGGCCCGGCAGAACAAATTTGCCCTGGGCTACACCCGTCCCGGCCCCCGGGACTACGTGGGCCCCGCCCCCCTTACCGCCCCGGAGAGCCTGGGCCTGTACCGGCTCACCCGGCAGCTGGACCCGGTGCTCACCCTGTCGTACCACACCCAGGGCGAGGTGATCTACTGGAAGTATCAGTCCATGGAGCCCCCCGGAGCTCGGGCCCTGGGCCAGACCCTGGCCGGGGCGTCGGGCTACCGGCTGGAGGACGTGCCCTTTGCCTCCTCCTTTGCCGGTTATAAGGACTGGTTTATTCTGGCCTATGACCGGCCGGGCTACACCGTGGAGGCCGGCCGGGGGGAGAATCCCCTGCCCCTGTCTCAGCTGCCCCGGCTGCTGGAGGAGAACCTGCCCCTGATGGCCGCGGCCCTGGCCGGCGCGTAAGGGCCGCCTGCCCGGACCGTGCCCGCTTTGTAAGAAAAAGTGCGGAATCGATAAAAAAGGATTGATTTTCCGGCCCGTGAGTGATATAATCAACCTACCAAAAAAATAGGAAAGGAAATTCCACATGAAGAACTATTTTGATCTCAAGGGCCAGGTGGCCATCGTCACCGGCTGCTCCACCGGTCTGGGCGTCCAGATGGCCAAGGCTCTGGCCAACCAGGGTGCCAACATCGTGGTGGTTGCCCGCCGCCAGAACCTGATTGAAGAGGTCGCCGCCTCCATCGCTGCCGAGTACGGCGTGGAGACCCTGCCCGTGCGCTGCGACATCACCGACACCGAGAACGTCAACGCCATGGTCAAGACCGTGGTGGACCACTTCGGCCGCATCGACATCCTCATCAACAACGCCGGCACCGGCGCTGTGGGCCCTGCTGAGGACATCACCGACGATCAGTTCGACCACGAGATGAACATTGACCTGTTCGGCTCCTTCAAGGTTGCCCGCGCTGTGGCCAAGCAGGCCATGATCCCCGCCAAGTACGGCCGCATCATCAACATCGCCTCCATGTACGGCCTGGTGGGCAACAAGATCGCCGGCTCCGCGCCCTATCATGCTGCCAAGGGCGGCGTGGTCAACCTGACCCGCGCGCTGGCTGCCGAGTGGGGCAAGTACGGCATCACCGTCAACGCCATCTGCCCGGGCTACTTCTACACCCCGCTGACCGTTGACACCCTGAACTCTGACTTCTTCCAGCAGAACGCCCGCACCATGATCCCCGAGGAGCGCTACGGCAACGAGGGCGAGCTGGACACCGCGGCTCTGTTCCTGGCCTCTCCCGCCTCCTCCTACGTCACCGGCGTAAACCTGCCTGTTGACGGCGGCTACACCTGCATGTAAGCTCTTCCCGATACACCGTGCCGAAGCCCGGCACGGTGTATTTTTTGTGGCAAAGTGTCTGAATTGCGATTGACAAGGCCCTTGGACATCTTGTATAATTTAACCATCAGATCATAGGAGAGGAGCGTATCATATGGATTCCAATTACACCTATCCCGCCCCGGCAACCAGCCGGTTTACAGGCTCCGCCTGGGCGCTGTTCGGCATCACCATGCTCACTGAGCTGCTGGGCGGGCTGAGTCTCGGCATTGCCCTTCCCTGGCTCATCTGCTGGAAGGAGCGCTGGATCAAGCAGAACACCTACATCAACGGCCGCCAGCTTCGCTTTGACGGCACCGGCGGCAGACTCTTCGGCAAGTTCCTGCTCTGGGCCCTGCTTTGCGTGGTCACCGCCGGCATTTACTCCATCTGGGCCCGGGTGAATTGGATCCGCTGGTTTGCCCAGTACACCCACTTCGCCGATGAAAACGTCTATGCCCCCGCTGCAGGCGCGGCCATTCCCGCCGGCGTTGCCCCTGCCCCGGTGGCGCCTGTGCCCACCGCCTCTCTGCCTGCTGCCGAGGGCGGCAGAACCTACTTCTGCCCCAAGTGCGGCCGTCCCACCACCCAAAAGGGCAAGCTCTGCCCCGACTGTGACTCCGCCGCCCGTGCGCCGGAGCGTACCTACTTCTGCCCCAACTGCGGCAAGCCCACCTCTGAGCGGGGCAAGCTCTGCCCCGACTGTGCCGGCGCCGCAGCCCCCCAGCCCGAGGAGCGTCCCGCGGCCTTCGGCAGCTTCGGCCCCGAAGCCTACGAGCCCGCCCACAGCCCCGAGCCCGAGTCCTACAACCCCGAGCCCGCACCCCATACCCCCGAGCCCGAGCCCTACAACCCAGAGCCCGCCCCCTACACCCCGGCGGAGGAGCCCGCAGGCGGCGCCGTGGTCAAGATGGCCTCCTCCTTCGGCGCCCGTCCCGTGCAGGAAGCCCCTGCCCCCCTGTACTACTGCCCCCGCTGCGGCCAGCCCACCGACCGGCCGAACACCCTCTGCCCCAACTGCGTCGGCGACTACATGGAAACCCAGCAGCTGTCCGAGGATGAGTTCACTCCCCTGACAGAGCAGCCTCCCCGCCGGACCTACTTCTGCCCCAAGTGCGGCCGTCCCACCGCCCAGCGCGGTATGCTGTGCGACGACTGCGCCGCCGGCAGATAATCCCCGGAGCACTGCCCGCCGCGCCCGGCAGCCGGTGCGCGGCAAACAATCATGAAATGAGGTGACCTGTTATGGCAAATCCCTACACAGGCAAATTCTGCACCAGCTGCGGCCAGCCCTTCTTAGAGGACGACCGGATCGCCGTTTGCGATACCTGCGGCCAGGCGGTGCATCTGCGCTGCTGGCGGGCCCAGCGGGGCTGCGGCAGCCCGGGCTGCGCCGGCGTGCTGCGCCAGGTGATCGGCCCGGAGAACGCCGACGCCCAGGCCCCCCTCCGGGAAGGACCGGCGCCATCCCCTGCCGAAACGCCCCAGCAGCGGAGCATCACCGAGGACCTGACCGGTGACGCCGCCCCGGCGCCCACCCTGCCCGAGCGCCCTGTTGCGCCCCCCGCGCCCCCCGCGCCCCCCGCGCCTGCCCCCATGGCAGACCCGGCGGATCCCCAGCGCCCCCTGCGGGAGCGGCCCGAGATTGAGGGCCCCCGCTTCGTCTCCCTGTACGAAAGCCGTCCGGGTCTGGCCCAGGGCAACCTGCCCCTGACCCTGGAGGAGCTGACTCTCCTGTCCGACCGGGTGGAGCGGAAGCAGACCGCCCGGTGCCTGTTCCGCTCCCTGTCCGACCGGCCCATCCGGGCCCTGCAGGTGGACCTGCTCTGCCGCGACGCCCAGGGCCGCCCCCTGACCCCGGTGACGGACTACACCCTCGCTGAGTTCAACGCCCAGCGCGGGCAGATCTTCGGCCAGGAGGTGGACATCCCTGTGCCGGACCCCAACACCGCGGCGGTGGATCTGCAGGTCAAGCGCCTGCTCTACGCCGACGGGGTGATGGAGCAGCGTCAGCCCGGCGCCGCGCCCGTCCAGCCTGTGCCGGCGCCCCAGGCCCCGCTTGCCGGCGGCCAGACCCCGATCCCCGGCGGCCAGACCCCGGTGCAGCCGCCCCAGGCCCCGGTGCAGCCGCCCCAAGCCCCGGTGCAGGCCAAAAAGAAATCCAGCCCCCTGAAGTGGATCATCCCCCTGGCCGCGGTGCTCACCGTGGCGGTGCTGACCCTGGTGGGGCTGCTGGTGGTGCGGCCCGCCCTGCGCTACAACAAGGCCGCCGCCCTGCTGCAGCAGGGGGACTACTACCAGGCCTCCCAGGAGTTCCGCGAGCTGGGCGATTATAAAGACAGCGTCACCCAGGCCCGCAGGGCCTCCTATCAGCTGGGTCTGCGGCAGATGGACGCCGGCCAGTATTCCCAGGCCATTCTCAGCTTCCAAAATGCCACCGGCTACTCCGATGCCAAGGACCGGATCACCCAGTGCCAGAATCTCCAGGCCTATGACGAGGCCGAGACCCTGCTGAACCAGGGCCGGTACGACGAGGCCGCCGAGGCCTTTGACCGCCTTGGGGACTACGAGGACGCCCGGGAGCGCGCCAGGGAGGCCATGTACTGGAAGGGCATCGACCTGTACAACGGCGAGCGTTATGAGGAGGCGGAGGACGCCTTCCTGGCCGCCGGCTCCTACCGGGACGCCGAGGAGATGGTGCTCAGTTGCCGGTATCTCAACGGATTTCTGCTGTACGACCAGGGGGACTATGCCGCCGCAGTGGAGATCTTTGACCAGCTGGGCGACTATGAAGAGGCCGCCAACTGGCGGCTGGAGGCCATGTACGAGTATGTACAGGCCAACCCCTACGCCGACGATGAGCGCACCGTGGCCTATCTGGGCGAGCTGGTGGACCAGAACTTTGGCGACAGCCAGGAGCTGTACGAGCAGATCTTCCTCTGGACGGTCAGCTTTGCCATCAACACCGACGAGAACGACAAGACCACCAATCTGTCCTCCATCAGCCGGGAGCAGAAGATCTACTTCCACATCAAGCTCTCCGGCCCCAACGACGGCAGCGGCGTGCACCTGACCGCCAAGAACTACTGGCCCGACGGCGACGTCACCGATACCGACTGGGACGACGGCGACTGGTATGACGGCAGCAGCGGCTGGTCCTCCTACTGGTACAACAACCCCTCCGCCGGCGCCACCGGCACCCTGACCGTCAAGGTCTACGCCGACGGGCAGTACGTCGGCGAGGCCTCTGTGGAGATCACCCCGTAATACAGACCTGCCGGACTGCTTTATCCGGCGCCAGAAAAAATATCGGCCCGGGCAAGGCGCAAATCGCCTTGCCCGGGCCGATTCAGTTTGTCAGAAATCCTTTGCGCTTCTCAGTTTTTTGCCAGTCTCCTCATCCAACGCCGGGTCAGAGTCTTTAGGGAAGGATGGGGTAAGTGGGCACATGGTAATCCTTCGCCCAGTCGGTCCAGTAGTCCAGCCGGGACAGGATCATCGCGGCCTCCGCCCGGCTCAGGGAGTCCCGGGGCCTGAAATTTTCATGGTTATCACCCACCATAATGGTTTTTTCCAAAATCTTTTGTACCGAGGCCTTGGCGTAGTCTGATACTTCATCAAAATCAATTGTGGTCAGGTCTGCGTCAATCTCGCAATAATACCACGGGTTGTCAGACCAGGCCATAAAGCGGTTCAGCATACAGGCGGCCTGCTCCCGGGTAACGGGCTGATCGGGGGCAAAGACGGTTTCGGACATGCCGTTTACAATCCCGTTGGCCGCGGCCCAGCGGATGGGGCCGGCGTAATAGGCGCCCGGCGCCACGTCCTCAAAGGAGAACGGTGTCTCCACAGGCTCCGCCTTGTGAAAGCGGTATAATACAGTGACAAACATCCCCCGGGTCATGGGCAGGGCGGGGGAGAAGACGTCCTGAGAGGTGCCCACCATCAGCCCCTCCTGGGCACAAAACCGGACGCATTCTGTATACCACACGCCCGCCGGCACGTCGGAGAACTCCCCCTGGGCCCCGTGAACTGCCGGCAGCGCCCCGCACACCAGCGCCGCGGCCAGCATCAGGGCAATGATTTTTTTCTTCATCATGTCCTCCTTTCTCGGATCAGGCTTCACGCTTCTGCTTGCTGCAAAAAGAAACGACGGTTCCTTCTTCAAATTAAGTATACCATATATATATATATATATATTGTCAAGGCATTCAACGTGAATAATTTATGCTTATAGTATGAATATCCCGGGGCACGCCGCTGGCATATCCGGCCCGGCGGGGGAATATAGTGTTCCACAACCATACTGCGAGGTGGAACCATGGAAACTACCATCAATCAGATCACGCTGGTGGGCGTGATGGAGACGGCCCCGGCGCTGTCCCATGAGAATCACGGGCGGCGGTTTTTCGCCTTCACCCTGGCGGTGGAGCGGCTTTCCGGGGCCGTGGACCGGATCCGGATCCTGGCGGCGGAGGACCTGCTGGCCCGGGCGGACGTGGCCTGGGGGGAGGTGATCCGGGTGGTGGGGCAGATCCGCTCCTACAACCAGCACACCCCCACAGGCCGGCATCTGCTGATCTCGGTGTACGCCCAAAGCCTGGAGCTGAGCCTGGAGCCCCAGGACAACCGGGCGGAGGTCACCGGCAATCTCTGCCGGCCGCCGGTGTTCCGCGCCACCCCTCTGGGCCGGGAGATCCTGGACCTGATGCTGGCGGTAAACCGCCCCTATCACCGCACGGACTATCTGCCCTGCATTGTCTGGGGCCGGACCGCCCGGGCCCTGGCGGACCTGCCGGTGGGCACCCCGGTGCAGCTGGTGGGCCGGCTGCAGAGCCGGGACTATACCAAGCACCTGCCCGACGGCACCCAGCTGCGCCGCACCGCCTACGAGCTCTCCGCCGCCGAAGCCCGGGTTTTGGCGCCTGTGCCGGGATAAAAAAACGGGTCTGTCAAGAAAAAAACCTTGACAGACCCGCCTTTATCGTGTATAATGCACAGGCAATCCAAAAGGGGAGGGCGCCGGATGAAACAAGACAAGCTGACCATGACGCTGCTGTTTGATCTTTACGGCGACCTGCTCACGGCCAAGCAGCACGACTGCTTTGACCTGCACTACAACCAGGATTACACCCTGGCCGAGATTGCCGAGCTGGAGGGCATCAGCCGCCAGGGCGTCCACGACGCCATCACCCGGGCCGAGGCCCAGCTGATGCGAATCGAGCAGGTCACCGGCACCCTGGCCCTGCAGCGGCGCAGCGCCCACGCGGCCCAGCGGCTGCGGCAGCTGGCCCAGGCCCTGCCCGGCGCCCCGGCGGAGGAGCTCCCCGCCCTGGCCCGGCAGCTGGATGACTGTGCCCGGGCCCTGGAATAATCTCCGCCGGCGGCGGGAAAGGAGCATCCCAAATGGCATTTGAAGGCTTAACCGAAAAGCTCTCCGCAACCTTCCAAAGGCTGCGCAGCAAGGGCCGTCTCACCCAGGCCGACGTCAAGGAGGCCATGCGGGAGATCCGCCTTGCCCTGCTGGAGGCCGACGTCAGCTACAAGGTGGTCAAGGACTTCACCAAGTCCGTCACCGAGCGCTGCGTGGGCAACGACGTGCTGGAGGGCCTGAACCCCGCCCAGATGGTGGTCAAAATCGTCAACGACGAGCTCACCACCCTTATGGGCAGCGAAAACCAAAAAATCAACATGTCCTCCAAGGGCCCCACGGTGGTCATGCTGGTGGGCCTGCAGGGCGCGGGCAAAACCACCAACGGCGCAAAGCTGGCCGGCTGGTTCAAAAAGACCCAGGGCAAGCGGCCCCTGCTGGTGGCCTGTGACGTCTACCGCCCCGCTGCCATCAAGCAGCTTGAGGTGGTCGGCGGCCAGCTGGACATCCCCGTCTTCCAGATGGGCCAGGACGACCCGGTCAAAATCGCCAAGGCGGCCCTGCGCCACGCCGTGCAGCACGGCAACGACATGGTCTTCCTTGACACTGCCGGCCGCCTGCACGTAGACGAAAAGCTCATGACCGAGCTGCAGTCGATCAAGGCTGAGGTAGACCCCACCGAAATCCTCCTGGTGGTTGACGCCATGACCGGCCAGGACGCGGTGAACGCGGCCCAGACCTTCAACCAGTGGCTGGACATTGACGGCGTCATGCTCTCCAAGCTGGACGGCGACGCCCGGGGCGGCGCGGCCCTGTCTGTCAAGGCGGTCACCGGCAAGCCCATCAAGTTCATCGGCGTGGGCGAGAAGCTGGACCAGATCGAGCCCTTCCACCCCGGCCGCATGGCGGGGCGGATTTTGGGCATGGGCGACGTGCTCAGCCTCATCGAAAAGGCCGAGCAGGCCATCGATAAGAAAAAGGCTGCCGAGATGGAGGCCCGTCTGCGGCAGAACAAATTCACCCTCACCGACTTCTACGACCAGCTCACCCAGCTGAAGTCCATGGGCGGCATGCAGGAGCTGATGGGCATGGTGCCCGGCATGGCCAGCATGAAGGACGTCCAGGTGGACGAAAAGGCCCTGGTCCGCATCGAGGCCATCATCCAGTCCATGACCCCCTACGAGCGGGACAATCCCCAGGTTCTGGGCTCCAGCCGGAAAAAGCGGATCGCCGCCGGCTGCGGCCAGCGGGTGGAGGACGTGAACAAGCTGCTCAAGCAGTTTGACACCATGCAAAAAATGGTCAAGCAGCTCACCGGCCCCGGCGCCTCCAAAAAGATGCGCAAGCTGCAAAAGCGGGGCGGCTTCCCCATGGGCGGCATGGGCTTCCCCGGCATGTAAATCCCTCTGTGCACACAGAGTTTATTCCATCAAAACAATATTTTATCATACTTTAAGGAGAAACTACCATGGTTAAGATCAGACTCAGAAGAATGGGCGCTAAGAAGAACCCCTACTACCGCATCGTTGTGGCCGACTCCCGCAGCCCCCGTGACGGCCGCTGCATCGAAGAGATCGGTACCTACAACCCCCTGGCCAATCCCGCCGCTGTGACTGTGGACGTAGAAAAGGCGCAGACCTGGATCAAGAACGGCGCCCAGCCTACCGATACCGTCAGAGGTCTGCTGAAGAAGGCCGGCGTTCTCTAAGCCCGGAGCAGAATCATGAAGGAACTGCTGCTCTACATGGCGCAAAACCTTGTGGAACATCCCGATCAGGTGACCGTGACCGAGCTGGAGGGGGATCCCACGGTGCTGGAGCTCCGTGTGGCCTCTGACGACATGGGCAAGGTCATCGGCCGGGGCGGCCGGATCGCCAAGGAGATCCGCGCCATCATGAAGGCTGTCGCCCAGCGCAAGGGCGTGCGCGTCAGCGTAGAAATCATCGACTAAACTGCGTTGGACCCAAAAAGGGCTGCTGCTTACAGGCAGCGGCCCTTTTTGGCAATTGAAAATTGAGAATTGAGAATGGAAAATTCATGAACGAAAAATATCTGGAGGCCGGGAAAATCGTCTCCACCCACGGCATCAAGGGCGAGGTGAAGGTCCTGCCCTGGGCTGACAGTCCGGATTTTTTGACCCGGTTCAAGACCTTTTATCTCGTAGGGGGCGGCGTCCTCGACGCCCCGAACGTGTCGATTTCTGATACCCGCGGGCCGTCGGGGACGCCGGCCCCTGCGGCCCTGGCTGTGGAGTCTTCCCGGGTGCAAAAGACCTGCGTGCTGGTGAAATTCCGCGGCATCGACACGGTGGAGCAGGCCCAGACCCTTCGGAACAGGGTGATTTCCATTGCCCGGGACGATCCCCATATCCCGGCGGGCACCGTGTTCCAGGCGGATCTCATCGGCCTGCCGGTCCTGGCCAAGGGACTGGAGATCGGCAAGATCCGGGAGATTCTGGATATGCCCTCCTCCGAGGTTTGGGTGGTAAAAGGGGAGAAGGAGTATCTGATTCCCAATGTAAAGGCCTTCGTGCCCCATGTGGATCCGGCTCTGGGCTACGTGGAAGTGAATCTCATCGAGGGGATGCAGACCGATGCGGATTGACATCATGACCCTCTTTCCCGAAACCGTGGGGGACGTGCTGTCCGAGTCCATCCTGGGCCGGGCCCAGGAGCGGGGCTATATCACCATCCGCACCCACCAGATCCGGGACTATACATTAAATAAACAAAACCAGGTAGACAATTACCCCTACGGCGGCGGCCGCGGGGCAGTGATGCAGGCCGATCCCCTGTACCGCTGCTGGGACCACATCTGCCAGGAGACGGGGACCCGACCCCATACCGTTTATATGTCCCCCTGCGGCCAGGTGTTCAGCCAGGCCCACGCCCGGCGCCTGGCAGGGGAGTACCAAAACCTGATCCTGGTGTGCGGCCACTACGAGGGCATCGACCAGCGCTTTATTGACGAGTGCGTGGACGAAGAGCTCTCCATCGGCGACTACGTGCTCACCGGCGGGGAGATCCCCGCCATGGCGGTGACCGACGCGGTGTGCCGGCTGCTGCCCGGGGTACTCTCCGACGCCGAGTGCTTCACCGAGGAGAGCCACTGGAACGGCCTGCTGGAATACCCCCAGTACAGCCGCCCCGCCCTGTGGCATGACCGTCCTGTCCCGCCGGTGCTGCTGTCCGGCAACCACGAAAACGTGGCCCGCTGGCGGCGCAAGCAGTCCATTCTGCGCACCATGCGCCGCCGGCCGGACCTGTTTGCCCGGCTCCGCCTGCCGGATCACTCCCGGGCGGAGAAGAAATTTATCCGTGAATTGGAGGAGGAAGACGATGAATTCAAAGCTCGATACGCTGAAAACCTGGGTCGATGAGGCCGAGCGAATGGTCTTCTTCGGCGGCGCCGGGGTCTCCACCGAAAGCGGCATCCCGGATTTCCGCTCTGTAGACGGCCTGTACAACCAAAAGTACGACTACCCCCCCGAAACCATCATCTCCGCCAGCTTTTTCCGCCGCAAGCCCGAGGCCTTTTACGACTTCTACCGGGACAAGATGCTCCCCCTGGACTGTGAGCCCAATATCACCCACAAGGTCCTGGCCCGCTGGGAGCGGGAGGGCCGCCTGGCCGCCGTGGTCACCCAGAACATCGACGGCCTGCACCAAAAGGCCGGCAGCAAAAACGTGCTGGAGCTCCACGGCTCCGTGCTGCGCAACTACTGCACCCGCTGCGGCAAGTCCTGGTCCGCCCGCTTTGTCAAGCAGAGCAAGGGCGTGCCTCTGTGCGACTGCGGCGGCATCATCAAGCCCGACGTGGTGCTGTATGAGGAGTCTCTGGACCAGAACATCCTGGAGCAGTCCGTCCAGGCCATCTACAACGCCGACGTGATGATCGTGGCGGGCACCTCCCTCACGGTCTACCCCGCGGCAGGGCTGCTGCGCTACTACCGGGGCAAGCGCCTGGTGCTCATCAACCGGGACCGCACCCCCTATGACGACGAGGCGGACCTGGTCTTCCACGAGAGCCTGGGCACCATCTTCTCCCAGCTGTAAGCCCGCCGCCGGCGGCCCGGCAGAGGAGATCGGGACATATGCGTGGTATTCGCGATTTTATACATTATATCCGATCATATTGCACATGATCTGAACGAGAATGCATGGAATATCTATTCAAAAATTCTTGGAAGTTATGCGAATATGTTGTGTAAAACCATGTAAAACCGGGTCCGTCGCTTAGTGAAAACCAACAGTTTGCACCAAAATTTGCAACATATTAAAAAAGTATGAATTTCTAATTGCAAAAACTGAAAATCTATGCTAAGATTAGGTTATACAAAATCGGGGAGTACCATACATTCCCGCACAGGGCGGTGAGCGCATGGCATCGAAAAAGTATCTCAAAGACTATGAGCTCCGCCCTGAGGTGACCGCCAAGGGCCGGTTGATCCCGGTGGCGGCCTACACCGGCGCCAGCTACGGCTTTGTCAGCAGCCCCGATGACATCCGCCGCTACAAGCGGCAGTACCTGCTCCTGGCGGTGCTGGGCACGGTGTGCGTGGGGCTTCTCATGTGGTACACCGACCTGATCGACCGGGAGCGCCGCTACCTCATTCTGCCTGTGGTCTTTGACGGCCTGGCAGCCCTTGGGGTGTGCATGGGCGCCGGCCGACTGTGGACCTTCCATGAGCCCTTCACCCTGAAGCAGCGGGATAAGCTGGCCAACCGGATCCCGGCCTTCTGCTTTGGCTTTATGGTGCTTTCGGCCATGAGCCTGGCCTGCACGGTGGTGCAGCTGGTGCTCCACGGGCTCACGGTGCCCACGGGGCTCTACTCCCTGGCGGCCCTGGTTGCCACGGTGTGCGGTGTGCTGTTGTTTGCACTGCGCCGGCACGTGCGCATGCAGCGCCTGCCCGACCCGCCGGATCAGGCGGATGAAAATTCCTGATATTTGCGGCACTTAATTGGTGTCAGTAAATATAAAATCTTTTTAGGAGGAACGAATATGAAACTCAACAAGCTTCTCGCGATGCTGCTGGTTGTCGTCATGGTTCTGGCCCTGTTCGCAGGCTGCACCCAGACTCCTGCTGCTCCCGAGACCACCGCTGCTCCCGCTGGCGAGACTGCAGCTCCCGCTTCCGAGGGCGAGACCGAACCCGCTCCCGAGACCGAGGGAAGCGAAGCTCCCGCTTCCGGGAACGACACCCTGGTTGTTGCCACCAACAGCTTCGACCAGAAGTTCAGCACCTTCTTCGCAACCACCGCTTACGACATGGACATCGTTGACCTGACCACCGGCTCTCTGCTGACTGCCGACCGTGAGGGCCAGATGGTTCTCAATGGCATCGAGGGTGAGACCCGCCCCTACAACGGCACTGACTACACCTACTATGCCATGGGCAACTGCGTTGTCACCCAGAACGATGACGGCAGCGTGGACTATGACCTGACCATGCGCGACGACATCAAGTTCTCCGATGGCACTCCTGCTGACATCGACGACGTCATCTTCGGCATCTACGTGCTGGCTGACCCCACCTATGACGGCAGCTCCACCATCTATGCCATCCCCATCGAGGGCATGGAAGAGTACCGTTCCGGCATGGAAGCCCGCGGCAACGTCATCTTCGCTGCCGGCCCCGATGGCTACACCGAGAACGAGCTCTACACCGAGGACCAGTACAACGCGTTCTGGGACTACTACAACAACAACGCCGGTGCTGATTTCGCCAAGGAAATCTGCGACTACTGCATCAGCAACGGCTACAACGCTCCCGACGACTCCGTCGCCGCCTGCGCTGCCAACTGGGGCTACGAGCTGGCTGAGGATGCCACCTACGAAGACTTCTGGAACGAGATCGTCGCTGCTTACGACACTGTCGAAGAGGCTGAGGCCACTGAGTCCGCCGGCTCCGACCGCCTGGGCCTGACCATGGCTGCTCTGGGCGCCGACTACCAGGCCGGTGTTGAGACCGGCGCTGGCGCTCCCAACATCTCCGGCATCATCCGTACCGGTGACTACTCCATGCGCGTGCACTGCACTCAGTTCGACGCCACCGCCATCTACAACATGGGCTTCCCCATTGTTCCTCTGCACTACTATGGCGATGAGTCCCTGTATGACTACGACAACAACTCCTTCGGCTTCCCCAAGGGCGACCTGCGGATCGTCAAGGACAAGACCACTGAGCCTCTGGGCTGCGGCCCCTACGTCTTCGAAGGCTACGCCAACAGCGTTGTCTCCCTGAGCGCCAACCCCTACTACTTCGAGGGTGAGCCCAAGATCAAGTACATCAAGTATCAGGAATCCATTGACTCCGACTACGTTCCCGGCATCGTGGCTGGCAACTTCGACATTGCGCAGCCCTCTCTGAACGACACCACCGTCCAGGCCATCAAGAACGAGAACTCCAACGGCGAGCTCGAGGGCGACGTCCTCACCGCCAAGCTGGTTGACTATCGTGGCTACGGCTACCTGGGCATCAACTGCAACCTGGTCTCCGTGGGCGGCGACGGCAGCTCCGAGGCCTCCAAGGATCTGCGTCTGGCTCTGATGACCACCCTGGCCATCGCCCGTGACACCGTGATCCAGTCCTACTACGGCGACCGCGCTTCCGTCATCCAGTACCCCATCTCCAACACCTCCTGGGCTGCTCCCCGTCCCACCGACGAGGGCTACCGCAATGCTTACTCCACCGCTGTCGACGGCTCCCCCATCTACACCGACGACATGACCGAGGAAGATAAGTACGCCGCCGCCGGCCAGGCTGCTCTGGCTTACCTCGAGGCTGCCGGCTACACCGTCGAGGACGGCAAGGTTACCGCCGCTCCCGAGGGCGCCAAGATGAGCTACGAGGTCATGATCCCCGGCAACGGCCAGCAGGATCACCCCGCCTACGGCATCGCTGTGAAGGCGAAGGAAATCCTGGCTGGGATCGGCTTCGAGCTGACCATCGCCGACGTGACCGGTTCCGTGTGGTCCTCTCAGCTGGAGGCCAACACCGCCGAGATGTGGGCCGCTGCTTGGCAGTCCACCGCTGACCCCGATATGTACCAGGTCTACCACAGCTCCAATGCTGACGGCCAGGGCACCAACTCCAACCACTATCAGGTCAAGGACGCTGAGCTCGACGAGATCATTGTCGATGCCCGCAGCTCCGCTGACAACACCTATCGTAAGGCTGCTTACAAGGACGCTCTGGAAATCATCCTGTCTTGGGGTGCTGAGCTGCCTCTGTATCAGAGAAAGGATGGCACCGTGCTGTCCACCGCTCGTGTGAACGTTGACACTCTGCCCGCGGACATGACTCCGTACTATGGCTGGGCCGCTGAGATCTACAACCTGGAGCTCAACTGATCGATCTTCGTTCATTCACGCACGATAGAGTTTGAGTAATAGCTCGGAGGGGGCTGAAATATGCCCCCTCTATCGTGCGTTAGCTGTAAAACAAATGAAAGAGACGGTGAAATCCGATGCTGAAGTATTCCATTAAGCGTTTGCTTTACAGCGCGATCATCTTGGTCTTTGTCATGCTTATCATCTACACACTGATGTATGTGATGCCTGGCAACTATGTAGAGCAAAAGGCCTACGAGTTGGCGTCCAAGCCCGGTGCTACCAAGAGCGCCGCGGAATGGCTGGCAGACCTGAAAAAGCAATACGGCATGGATCAGGGCCTGATTAAGGGCTATTTCACATGGCTTCGCAGCGCTGTCCGTTTTGAGTTCGGTGATAGCTGGAAGTGGCAGAAGGCCTGCACCCAGGTCTTTACTGACCGGATCTGGTACAGCTTCATCCTGAACGTCATCACCATGATCCTTGAGATCATCATCGCCATTCCCCTTGGCATTCACGCAGCCAGAAAGCAGTACAGCTTCTCTGACTACTTTACAACCGTTTTCTCCATGGTCTGTATCTCTATGCCGACCTTCTTTATTGCCACGGTGCTCAAGCTGGTCTTTGCCGTCAAGCTCAAATGGTTTGACCTGACCGGCATGATCGACCCGAGAATCCACGATTCTCTCTCCGATTTCGGCAAATTCCTTGACGTGGCCAAGCACTATGTGCTGCCCGTCATCACCATCACCATCATCTCCATCGGTGGCCTGATGCGTTACACCCGTACCAATATGCTTGAGGTGCTCAGCTCTGACTACATCCGTACTGCCAGGGCTAAGGGCGTGCCCGAGCGCAAGGTGATTTATTCCCATGCCTTCCGCAACACCCTGATTCCCCTCATCACCATCCTGGGCGGATCTCTGGTCAGCCTGTTCTCCGGCGCCATTATCACCGAGCAGCTGTTCGGTCTTACCGGCATCGGCCAGGCGTCCTATCAGTCCATGGTTGTGGGCGACATTCCCTTTACCATGTTCTACCTGATGTTCATTTCTGTGCTGACACTGGTGGGCAACCTGGTGGCAGACCTCTGCTACGCGGCTGCTGACCCCCGTGTCCGTCTGAGCTAAGGAGGTGCGCGTATGGCTTCCTATAACCTGAATGAAATCCTGAAAAAGCGCGCGCTTTCTCAGAAAGGCCAAGAGAAGAAGGAGATGGACCTGGGCGATACCGCCCGTGTCAAGGTTCTGTCCCCCATGCAGCAGGTGTTCAAGCGGTTCATCCGTAACCGTCTGGCCATTTTCGGCACCTGCACCCTGCTGTTCATGTTTGTCTTCTCCTTCATCGGCCCCATCTTCTACAAGTACAGCCAGTCTGAGACCATGTACAAGTATGAGGGTGTGGTGTCCCCGTACTCCTTTGTTCAGCTTCGTAAGGAATATACCGGTTATACCCTTGACCCCGAGGTGACCTACAACCGTACCGCGGTCAACAAGACCAACTCCAACATCAACACTATGGAGAAAGCCGGGCAGACCACCTATGCGTTCCTGGCCTCCGACGGCAAGCTCTACATCCTCAACAAAGAGGGCGAGAGCATTTACTCTCTGGCCCAGGCAGACCTGAAGAAGACTGCTTCCTTCGGCGAAGGCCTGGTCCTTGTGGGCACCTATGACGGCATCGGCAAAACCGTCAAGTTTGAACGCGAAGACCTGGGTGCGGAATTCGTTGCCCTCGCCGCTGAAAACTGCAAGGGCAACAGCGGTGAGTTTGTCTTTGAGGACGTGACCTACACCTTCACCAAGGGCTCCGCGAAGAAGAGCTATAACATCTACACCGAACCCTCTGAGGGCTTCAATTACTACGGCGCCGCCCTGGACGAGGGCTTTGAAAACGCAGCCACTGCCGCTGCCGTTGGCGAAATGTTCGAATACGGCGGCAAACAGTATGTGGTTACCTCTCCCGACGAGGGCAGCTTTGAGGCCTACGCCGTCTCCGACCCGGTTCGCTTCATGCTCTACACGAAGTTTGGCTTTGACACCTATGCCACCGGCCTTCCCCTCACCGACAGCTTCAAGGTGCAGGCCCTGAACGCCGTTTACGGCGGGGGCCCCTTCCAGGCCGAGCGCCTGGCTGACACCGAGGCATATCTGGAGGAGGTAGCCGAGGCTGCTGTCGAGGCCCAGAACGAGCACGAGGACGTGGCCGTGGGCATGGAAGAGGAAACGGCTCCTGTTCAGACCGAGGCTGCCACCGAGGCCCCCGCCGAGACCGGCGAGGCTGCCGAGGGCGGAGAGGCCGAGATCCCCGCCGACAGCGATTTTGTCACCGACACCTTCACCATCACTCCCTCCGAGGAGCACGAGGGCGTCTTTGTGATCACATCCTCCACCGGCGAAAAGTACGCCGAGCTCAACACCCTGGTGGTCCGCCGCAACAACGGTGACGACACCATGGACCTGGATCTCAAGTACGCCATCCGCGGCGTGGTGGAAAAGATGATGGCCGACTTCTCTCAGACCGAGACCCTCACCTATCAAATCCCCATGCAGACCGAGGACGGCAAGAACAAGTATGACGAGGACGGCAACCTGGAGTATGCCGACTCCGAGATCACCATCACCCGCCGCAACGACGGCGAGTATAACGTGCAGGCCTCCCAGCAGCGGCTGCTGATCGACAAGTTCGCAGATCCCTCTGCTGCCCACGTGCTTGGCACCGACGGCGACGGCTTTGACGTGCTGGCCCGTATCATGTACGGCGGCCGGATCTCCCTGATGGTCGGCTTCGTGGTCGTCATCCTGGAGACCTTCCTGGGCGTCATCATGGGCGGCCTGGCCGGCTTCTTCGGCGGCTGGGTAGACAACCTGGTCATGCGTCTGGTGGATATCTTCTACTGCCTGCCCTTCATGCCCATTATGATCATCATCGGCGCACTGATGGACGCCATGCGTATGGACGTGCGCATCCGTCTGTTCGTCATGATGGCGGCCCTGGGCGTTATGGGCTGGGCCGGCATCGCCCGACTGGTCCGCGGCCAGATCCTGTCTCTGCGTGAGCAGGAGTTCATGGTTGCAGCCGAGGCCACCGGCCTACCGATCTCCCGCCGCATTTTCCGGCACCTGGTGCCCAACGTCATGCCGCAGCTGATCGTTTCCGCCACCATGGGCCTGGGCTCCACCATCCTGACCGAGTCCACCCTGTCCTTCCTGGGCCTGGGCGTCAAGCACCCCCTGGCCACCTGGGGCACGATGATCAACTCTGTCTCCAGCGCGGCTGCCATGGAGCAGTACGCATATATCTGGATCCCTGTGGGTCTGCTGATCTGCTTCACCGTTATCGCCTTCAACTTCGTGGGCGACGGTCTGCGTGATGCCTTCGACCCGAAGGGCAAGCGCTAAGGAGGTTGTGGTATGGCGAACAAAGATAAAGTTGAAAACACCTCCCAGGCTCAGGCCCCGGAGGAGAAGTCCAAAAAGACCTCTTATATTTCCGCCCGGGAATCCCGGCGCATCACCCGTTTTAACCGCAAGGTGACCAAGAAGCTGGAGCGCGACCGTGAGATTGCCGGACGGGACCCCGCCCGGTACACCACCAAGATGAAGGACCCCAACAACGTGGTGGAGTTCGACAACGTGTGCACCTACTTCTTCACCGACATCGGCACGGTCAAGGCCGTGGACGGCATCAGCTTTGAGGTGCCCAAGTGCTCCACCGTGGGCGTTGTGGGCGAATCCGGCTGCGGCAAGTCCGTGACCTCTCTGTCCCTGATGCAGCTGCTGCAGCGCCCCTCCGGCCAGACCGTAGGCGGTGAAATCCGGCTGAACATGGGCAACGGCCAGGCCATCAACATTGTCAACACCCCCGTGGACAAGATGCAGGAGCTCCGGGGCAACCAGATCTCCATGATCTTCCAGGAGCCCATGACCGCTCTGAATCCCGTGTTCAAGATCGGCCGCCAGGTCAACGAGGTCATTGAGCTGCACAACCCCGAGATGACCGAGGAAGAGGTCAAGGCCCGCACCATGGAGATGCTGGAGCTGGTCGGCATTGCCAACAAAGAGGGCGTGTACGAGATGTACCCCCACGAGCTCTCCGGCGGTATGCGGCAGAGAATCTGCATCGCCATTGCTCTGGCCTGTTCTCCCGGCCTGATCATCGCCGACGAGCCCACCACGGCTCTGGACGTGACCATTCAGGCCCAGATCCTGGACCTGCTCCAGAATCTGAAGGACAAGATCAACTCCTCCATCATGCTCATCACCCACGACCTGGGCGTCGTGGCGGGCATGGCGGACTACGTGGTGGTCATGTACGCCGGCCGTGTCATTGAAAAGGGCACCGCAGACGACATCTTCCATCATCCCGCCCATCCCTATACCATTGGCCTGATGAAGTCCAAGCCTGTGGTCGGCAAAAAGGTGGATGCTCTGTACAACATCCCCGGCGCCGTCCCCAACCCCGTGGATATGCCCAACTACTGCTATTTCCGCGACCGCTGCGAAATGCGCTGCGACCGCTGCCAGGGCAAGTATCCCCCGGAGATCCGGATCAGCGACACCCATATCGTCTCCTGCTACCGCTTCTACGAAGAGGGCCAGGTTCTGGGCTTCCCGAAAACTGTGAATGTGGAGGACTTGCTGCATGAAAACTGATCAGATCCTTTCCCACGACGCGTATTCGGCCCAGCTGTTCAAGGACGCGGAAAAGAATCCGGACAATCTGCTGGTGGTCAAGGGCCTTAAAAAGTACTTCCCCATCAAGTCCAGCTTCTTCAAGATGACCGTGGGCAACGTGAAGGCTGTGGATGGCATCTCCTTTGCCATCAAGCGCGGCACCACCATGGGTCTTGTGGGCGAGTCCGGCTGCGGCAAGTCCACCGTGGGCAGAACCATTCTCCGTCTGCACGAAAAGACCGAGGGTGAGGTTTTCTTCAACGGCCAGGACATCTTCCAGCTCAGCAAGTCTGAATTGCGGGCCATGCGTCCCAACATCCAGATCATCTTCCAGGACCCCTACTCCTCTCTGTCCCCCCGTCTGCCCGTGGGCGAGATCATTGCCGAGGCCGTGCGGGAGCACAACATTGTCCCCGCAGAGGAGCTGGATGATTACATCACCCGTGTCATGGAGGCCTGCGGCCTGGCGGAATACCACAAGGACCGCTACCCCCACGAGTTCTCCGGCGGCCAGCGCCAGCGTATCTGCATCGCCCGCGCCCTGGCCCTGAACCCGGACTTCATCCTCTGCGACGAGCCTGTCTCCGCACTGGACGTGTCCATCCAGGCCCAGATCATCAACCTGCTGCGTGACCTGCAGAAGGAATTCGGCCTGACCTACCTGTTCATCTCCCACGATCTGTCCGTGGTGGAGCACATCTCCGACACCGTGGGCGTCATGTACCTGGGCAACCTGGTGGAGTTCTCCGAAACCGCGAAGATTTTCGACAAGCCGCTGCACCCCTACACCAAGGCTCTGTTCTCCGCCATCCCGGTACCCGATCCCGACTATAAGATGAACCGGATCATCCTGGAGGGCAGCATCCCCTCTCCCGCCAATCCCCCTGCCGGCTGCAAGTTCCACACCCGCTGCCGTGAGTGCATGGAGGTCTGCAAGTATGTCCAGCCCGACTTTGACGAAGTGGAGCCCGGTCATTACTGTGCCTGCCACCTGTACAACGATCCCCAGCGGAACGCGGAGCTTCTGCACCTGATGGAGGAGCGCAAGCGGGCCGAGGCGGAGGCCGCCGAAAAGGGCAAGAAGAAATAAGAATACTCCGTCCAGGGGGCTGCATCCGTGGATGCAGCCCCCAAAAGATTCTAGGAGGTGATTGCCATGGCAAGACGCAAGCAGTATGACGACGATGACGGCCGCTCCTTTACCAATATGAACGTGGAGGGCATGCCCTGGTACGTCAAGGCCGCGGACCAGTCCGGGAACGCAAGCAGCGGGGCAGACCCTGTCAAGCTGACCAAGCAGGAGCGCCGCGCCTTTATGCGGGGCGTAATGGCCGCCATGCTGGTGGTGGCCGGGATTTTCTTTGTGGTCTTTTTTGTGCTGATCCTGGTGTTGTACCTGATCTTTTTAAAGAAAAACGGAGCATAAAATTACGGCGCGCGGACTTGCAATCCGGGCGCCGTAATGCTACAATGCAAACAGAGGGTGCGCTGCGCCCGGGTCGGTCCGAACCCCCACCCGGGGCCGGGCGCAGGCCCGCTGACAAGCGCAACACTGCACAAGGAACAAAGAAAGGAGAACTGTTATGGGATTATTCGATAAGAAATACTGTGACGTCTGCGGAGAGAAGATCGGCCTGCTGGGCAACCGGAAGCTGGACGACGGAAATCTCTGCAAAAACTGCGCCGCCAAGCTCTCCCCCTTCTTCTCCGAGCGTCGGCATTCCAGTGTAGAGGAGATCAAGCAGCAGCTGGCATACCGGGAGCAAAACCGGCAGGCGGTGGCGGACTTCCGCTGCAGCAAGGTGCTGGGGAACCGGACCAAGGTCTACCTGGATGAGCAAAACCGCAGGTTTATGGTCACCCGGGCCACTGACCTCCACGCCGCCAACCCGGACGTGATCGAGCTGAGCCAGGTCACCGGCTGCTTCTGCGACGTGCAGGAGCATAAGTCTGAGATATACCGCACCGGCAGCGACGGCAAGCGGGTGTCCTACAACCCGCCCCGGTACGAGTTCAGCTATGAGTTTGAGATGGTGATCCAGGTCAGCAGCCCCTGGTTCTCTGAAATCCGCTTTGAGCTCACCGAGGACCGGCCCGGCTCCCGGCTGTCCATCGCCTACAAGCAGTACGAAAAGCAGGCCAAGGAGCTCCAGGACGCCCTGCTCGCTCCGCCGCCCCAGGCTGCCCCTGCTGCCGCCCCGGCGCAGCCCGCCCCGGCGGCCCACTGGAACTGCCCGGTGTGCGGCACCCTGGACAACAGCTCCAACTTCTGCGAGGGCTGCGGCTCTCCCCGGCCCTGAGGTGACGCCATGGCAGACAATCTGATGGAATACAAATGCCCCCACTGCGGCGGCGTGCTGGAATTTGACAGCGCCAGCCAAAAAATGAAATGTCCCTACTGCGATTCCGCCTTTGACGTAGAGGAGCTCAAGGGGCGGGACCAGGGGCTGGACCAGGCCCCTCCGGCAGAGCAGCCCGGCGCCTGGGCCCAGGGGGAGACTGACCACATGGGGGTGTACACCTGCAAGTCCTGCGGCGGCGAGATCGTGGCGGATAAGACCACCGGCGCCACCCACTGCCCCTTCTGCGGCAACCCGGTGGTGCTCACCGGCCAGTTCTCCGGCGACCTGAAGCCGGACCTGGTGCTGCCCTTCCAGGTGGACAAGAACGCGGCGGTCAGGGGGCTGAAGCAGCACATGAGCGGCAAAAAGCTGCTGCCCCGGCTGTTCTCCAAGGACAGCCACCTCCAGGAGGTCAAGGGCGTGTACGTGCCCGTCTGGCTCTTTGACGCCCAGGTGGAGGCCGATCTGCGCTACAAGGCCACCAAGACCAAAAACTGGAGCGACAACCAGTACCACTATACCGAGACTGAGGAATATCAGGCGGCCCGGGCCGGCACCGTGGCCTATGAGAATCTGCCGGTGGACGGCTCCTCCAAGGTCCCGGCGGACATGCTGGAGGCCCTGGAGCCCTTTGACGTGGCCAAGGCCAAGCCCTTCCAGACCGCCTACCTGTCCGGCTATCTGGCCGACCGGTACGATCTGACCGCCGAGGCGGCCAAGCCCCGGGCGGAGGAGCGGATGCGCCGCAGCGCCGAGGACGCCTTCCGAAGCACCGTGGAGGGCTTCTCCACCGTGGAGACCCAGAGCGCCCGCATCCAGCTGCAGGACAGCCGGGTGCGCTACGCCCTGTATCCGGTGTGGCTGCTGCACACCCGGTGGAAGGACAAGGACTACCAGTTTGCCATGAACGGCCAGTCCGGCAAGTTTGTGGGGGATCTGCCCGTGGACAAGAGCCTGCTGTGGAAGTACCGCGCCATTTACGGCGGCATCATTGCCGCGGTGATCTACGGCGTGGCCTTCCTGGTCAGCCATCTGTAAGGAGGGACGGAAGATGAAGCGAAGCTGTACCGCATTGCTGGTCCTGCTGCTGGCGGGACTGCTGATCCTGCCGGTGTTTGCCCAGACCGCCCCGGTCTTTGCCGACGACACCGGCACCCTGGACGCTGCCGCGGCGGCGGAGGCCCTGACCCGGGCTGCCCGGGGCGGGGACTTCACCGTGGCTGCCGCCGTCACCGGCAACGCCGGCGGGGACGTCCAGGCTGCCGCAGAGAGCTGGTTTGACCTGACCTACGGCCCGAATACCCGGGGCATCCTGCTGTATCTGGACGTGAACGCCCGGGAGTACCGGATCCTGGTCCGGGATGACCCCGAGGCGGAGACCTTCAACCCCAAGGCCCTGCGCTACGTGCAAAAGGCGGTGGAAGCCCGCCTGCGGCAAAACGATTTCCAGGGCGGGGTGGAGGCCTTTGCCGAAAAGGTGGGCGAGCTGCTGGATCTGAAGGCCCAGGGCAAGGTCTACGGCAAGGGGCTGAGCCTGCTGTGGATCCCCGGCGCCCTGCTGGGGGGCTTCCTGCTGGGCGGCCTGCCTGTGGGCGGCATGAAGCGGGAAAACCGTTCCGTGCGCAAGCAGCAGAGCGCCGTGGACTACCTGGTGCCCGGCTCGGTGATCCTCAGCCGCAGCACCCAGCAGTTTGTCAACCGCAAGCAGGACCGCCGCCCGGTAAGCCAGAACAACACCTCTGTCACCAAGGCGGGGTCCAACCAGCAGACCTCTGTGGGCGGCAAATTCTGACACGGCCCGCAGGGAGAAGCGGATTTGGAATGACAGAAAAAGTCCAACATAAATCGGACAAAAAATTGTTGAATTATACAAAAATATTTCAGAAGCGCACTTGGCCTCTTGTAATCTTTTTCCAGATGTGGTATTTTATGAGTAGGTTCCACAGAACCAAATATTTGAATGGAGGGAATATTCTATGAAACGGATTCTTGCCATGATCCTGTGCCTGCTGATGGTAGCGGCCCTGTTTGCCGGCTGCGCCGGTGAGCCCAAGCCTGAGGGCGGCGAGCAGCCTGCTGAAAACGCCGGCAACATCAAGGTAGGCGTCGTGCTCGTGGGCGACGAGAACGAGGGCTATACCCTGGCACACATCAACGGTCTGAAAGAGGCTGCCAAGAACCTGGGTCTCAGCGAAACCGACAACTTCGTGTGGAAGTATGCCATCGGCGAGGACGAGACCTGCAAGACTGCCATTGAAGACTGCATCGATCAGGGCTGCACCCTGGTGTTCACCAACTCCTACGGCCATCAGGACTATGCCAAGCTGGCTGCCGAGCAGAACCCCGAGGTGGAGATCGTTGCCATGACCGGCGACACTGCCAAGGCCTCCGGCCTGCCCAACTTCCACAACGCCTTTACTGAGATCTACGAGGCCCGTTACGCGGCCGGTGTGGTTGCCGGTATGAAGATTGCCGAGCTGGAAGCTGCCGGCGCGCTTACCGACAAGAACTACGACGCCGACGGCAAGGTCAAGGTTGGCTACGTGGGCGCTTATCCCTATGCCGAGGTGGTCTCCGGCTACACTGCGTTCTTCCTGGGCATCAAGAGCGTGTACGAGAACGTCTCCATGGAGGTCCTGTACACCAGCTCCTGGTTTGATATCACCAAGGAAAAGGCTGCCGCCGAGCAGATGATCGGTGACGGCTGCGTCATCATCGGCCAGCACGCCGACTCCACCGGCGCCCCCTCCGCCTGCGAGGCTGCGCTGAACGCCGGCACCACGGTCTACTCCGTGGGCTACAACATTGACATGCTCACCGCTGCGCCCAACGCCGCGCTGACCTCTCCCACCAACGAGTGGGGTGTGTACTACACCTACGCCATCGGCGCCGTGATGAACGGCGAAGAGCTGGCTACCAACTGGGCCGAGGGCTTTGACAAGGACGCCGTCGCCCTGACTCCCCTGGGCCCCAACGTGGCCGAGGGCACCCAGGAGGCTGTGGACAAGGTCATTGCCGAGCTGAAGGCCGGCACTCTGCATCCCTTTGACGTCTCCACCTTCACCGTGGGCGGCCAGCCTGTCACTGAGGCCTTTGCCACCGACACCGACGGCGACTGGGTCAACGACGCCGACAACGCCATCATTGACGGCTACTACAACGAGTCTTACTTCCAGTCTGCGCCTTCCTTCTCTCTGCGGATCGACGGCATTGTGGAGCTGAACTAAGACCTGCACGACATAACCGATTCCTTTACCGGGGCCTGCTCAACGGGCAGGCCCCGGATTTTTCAAACAGGACTGTTCCCCGCGGCCAGGAGGAACGGCCAAACCGGAAAGGATGATTTGCTTGGAAAAAAACGCCATTGAGCTGCGCAACATCACCAAGCGCTTTGGCAAGGTCGTGGCAAACGACAATGTCTCGCTGAACCTGCGGCAGGGCGAAATCCTGGCCCTGCTGGGTGAGAACGGCAGCGGCAAAACCACCCTGATGAATATGCTGGGCGGCATTTATCTGCCCGATGAGGGCAGCATTTACGTTGACGGGGAAGAGGCCAACATCCGCTCCCCCAAGGATTCCTTTACCTACGGTATCGGCATGATCCATCAGCACTTCAAGCTGGTGGACGTGTTCACCGCGGCGGAGAACATCGTCCTGGGTCTCGAGGGCAAGAAGGGCCGTCTGGACAAGGCCTCCATCCGCAAGACTGTCCGGGACATTGCCGACCGCTACGGCTTTGAAATTGACCCGGACCAGAAGGTCTATGATATGTCGGTCTCCCAAAAGCAGACCGTCGAAATCGTCAAGGTCCTCTACCGTGGCGCCAATGTGCTGATTCTGGACGAGCCCACCGCCGTGCTCACCCCCCAGGAGACCGAAAAGCTCTTTGCCGTGATGCGCAACATGAAAAAGGACGGCAAGGCCATTATCATCATCACCCACAAGCTCCACGAGGTGCTGGACGTGTCCGACCGGGTGGCGGTGCTGCGCAAGGGCAAGTACATCGGCGACGTGGAGACCGCCCAGGCCACCCAGCAGTCTTTGACCGACATGATGGTGGGCCGGGCCGTGAGCCTGAACATTGACCGGCCCAAGGCCGAGCAGCTTGTGGAACGTCTGCGGGTGGAAAATCTCACCGTGAAGGACAAGGACGGCGTGAAGAAGCTGGACCGGGTAAGCTTCACCGCCATGGGCGGCGAGATTCTGGGCGTGGCCGGCATTGCGGGCTCCGGCCAGAAGGAGCTGCTGGAGTCCATTGCCGGTATGCAGCCGGTGGAGCCCGGCGCCGCGGTGACCTACATCGCCCCGGACGGCAGCGAGCAGCTGCTCACGGGCATGGATCCCCTGGACATCATCCACGCGGGCATCCTGCTCTCCTTTGTGCCGGAGGACCGGTTCGGCGCGGGCCTGGTGGGCACCATGCCCATCACTGACAACGTCAAGCTCCGGACCTACCGCGACCGCAAGGGCATCCTGGCCGACCAGGCCAAGGCCACAGCCCTGTCCAAAAAAATCGTGGCCGATCTTGAGGTGGTCACCCCGGACGTCAACCGCACGCCCCTGCGCCGGCTCTCCGGCGGCAACGTGCAGAAGGTGCTGGTGGGCCGCGAAATCGCCTCCAACCCCACGGTGCTGATGACTGCCTACGCGGTCCGCGGCCTGGACATCAACACCTCCTACATGATCTACAACCTGCTCACCGAGCAGAAGATGAAGGGCGCCGCGGTGATTTACGTGGGCGAGGATCTGGACGTGCTTTTGGAGCTCTGTGACCGGATCCTGGTGCTCTGCGGCGGCCAGATCAGCGGCATTGTAGACGCCAAGACCACCACCAAAGAAGAAATCGGTCTGCTGATGACCCAATTCAGAAGGGAGGAAGAAGCATGATCCGTATCTCCAAACGGGCGGGCATCTCCACATGGCTCTCTGTGCTGATCCGCGTCATCGCGGTGGCGGCGGCCCTGCTGCTGTGCCTGCTGCTCACATTCCTGTTTACCGGCAGGGCGCCCGGCCGGGTCATCAGCGAGATGATCGGCGGCTCCTTCGGTACCTCCAAGCGGCTGTGGGAGTTCCTGCAGCGGACCATGCTGCTGGCCTGTATTGCCGTGGGCCTGGCCCCGGCCTTTAAGATGCACTTCTGGAACGTGGGCGCCGAGGGCCAGATCCTGATCGGCGGCCTGGGCGCGCTGATTCTCATGAAGTTCTGCTGGCGGCTGCCCTCTCTGCTGCTGCTGGTGCTCATGGCGGTGCTGGCGGTGCTGCTGGGCGCGATTTGGGGCATGATCCCCGGCTTCTTCAAGGCCAAGTGGAACGCCAACGAAACCCTGTTCACCCTGATGATGAACTACATTGCCATCCAGATCGTGCTGTACTTCTGCACCATCTGGGAGGGCACCCTGGGCACCGTCAAAATCGGCATTGTCAACGGCAAGGACGGCATGCCCGCCTATCACAAGGGCTGGATCGGTGAGATGTTCACCGGCGGCTTTAACGACAAGGACTTTATGTGGCTGGTGCTGATTGTGCTGGTGGTGGTTGTGGCCATGTGGGCCTACCTGCGCTACACCAAGCAGGGCTATGAGATCACCGTGGTGGGCGACTCCGAAAAGACCGCCCAGTACGCCGGCATCCGGGTGCAGAACGTGTACATCCGCTCCATGGCCATTTCCGGCGGCGTGTGCGGCTTTGCGGGCTTCCTGGCGGTGTCCGCCGTGTCCAGAACCCTGTCTGAGAGCACTGCCGACGGCAGAGGCTTCACTGCCATTATCATTGCCTGGCTTGCCCATACCAACCCCTTCCTGATGGTGGTCTTCTCCGCCCTGTACACCTTTATGGAGCTGGCCGGCAAGCAGATGGCCTCCGCCTTCCAGCTGAACAACTACTACTCCAAGATTCTCACCGGCATTGTGCTGTTCTTCGTCCTGGGCTGTGAGTTCTTCACCAACTACCGGGTCCGTCTGGCCCGCAAGCACAAAGGAGGTGCGGCGAAATGAGCGGCTTCATGAATTTCCTTGCCTCTTTAAGCACCACCCTGACCTTCTCCATCACCTTCGGCACCGTGATCCTCTTCGGCGCCCTGGGTGAGATCCTCACCGAGAAGGGCGGCAACCTGAACCTGGGCGTGCCCGGCATTATGTACATCGGCGCCATTGCCAGTCTGGCGGGCTCTCTCTGGTACCAAAAGCTGGCTTCCGGCGCGGGCTTTGCCCAAAGCCTGGGCGGGGCGTACCCCATCACCTGCGTCATCGTCTGCCTGTTTTTTGCCTTTGCGGCGGCCATGGTGGCGGGCCTGCTCTACGCCTTCCTCACCATCACCCTGCGCACCAACCAGAACGTCACCGGCCTGACGCTGACCATTTTCGGCACCGGCATTGCCAACTACTTCGGCGGCTCTCTCGGCAGCGTGGGCACCGTCCGCGCCGACGTCACCTCTGACGCCGTCCGGGCCTACATCCGCCCCCTGGTGGTAAAGCTGGACGCCCTTACCGGCAACCTGACCATCGGCTCGCTGCTGTTCCACCACGGCTTCATGGTCTATCTGGCCGTTGTCATTGCCATTGTGCTCTGGTTCTTCCTCAAGAAGACCCGCACCGGCCTGTCCCTGCGGGCTGTGGGCGAGAACACCGCCACCGCCGACGCCGCCGGTCTGAACATCAACAAGTACAAGTACCTGTCCACCTGCATCGGCGCCGGCATCTCCGGCCTGGGCGGCTGCTTCTACGTCATGGAGTACATCGACGGCCTGTGGGAGACCAGCGCCACCATTGAGGCCCTGGGCTGGCTGGCTGTGGCCCTGGTCATCTTTGCCACCTGGAAGCCCATCCGCTGCATCTGGGGCGCCTACCTGTTCGGTCTGCTGTCCTGGTTCTATTTCCTGGTGCCCGGCCTGTTCAAGGGCTCGGATAAGATCTTCCAGATGCTGCCCTACATCTTCACCCTGGTGGTGTTGATTCTGGTCTCCCTGCGGCGCAAGCCCGAGGACCAGCCCCCCGCATCCCTGGGCAAGGCCTACTTCCGAGAAGAACGATAGGAAGGAGTACATACCATGGAACAGATGTCTGATCACCTTGCCGGCCTGCGCCGTCGATTGGACGCGGCCATGGGCCGGATCCCCGCGGATCTGGTATTGAAAAACGCGGTGTACGTCAACGTCTTCTCCGGCGAGCTGCTGCGGGGGGACATCGCCATCCAGGGCGACCGGATTGCCGGCATCGGCACCTACCGGGGGCTGGAGGAGCGGGATCTGCAGGGGGCGGTGGTCTGCCCCGGCCTGATCGATGCCCACATCCACCTGGAGTCCAGCCTGGCGACCCCGGCGGAGTTTGTCAAGGCCGTGGTGCCCCACGGCACCACCTGCGTCGTCACCGACCCCCACGAGATCACCAACGTCATGGGCACCGACGGCATTGCGTATATGCTCCAGGCCACCCTGGGCCTGCCCCTGGATGTGTTCTTCATGCTGCCCTCCTGCGTCCCGGCCACCGGCCTGGACGAATCCGGCGCCGAGCTGGACTGGCAGGCCATTGACGGGTTCTACCAAAATCCCAGGGTCCTGGGCCTGGCGGAGATGATGAACGCCTACGGCGTGGTCCATGACGATCCCCAGGTCCTGGCCAAGCTGGCCGCGGCCCAGTGCCACGGCAAGCGGGTGGACGGCCACGCCCCCGGTCTCACCGGGGCGGAGCTGTCCGCCTATGTCGCCGCCGGGGTGGAATCGGACCACGAGTGCTCCGACACCGGCGAGGGCCTGGAAAAGCTCCGTCTGGGCCAGTATATTATGATCCGGGAGGGCACCGCCGCCCGGAATCTGGAGGCCCTGGTCCCCCTGCTCCGGGGCCGCACCGCCGCCCGGTGCCTGCTGTGCACCGACGACAAGCACCCCAGCGACCTGCTGGAAAAGGGGCATCTGGACTACATCCTCCGCCGGGCAGTGGCCTTGGGGGCGGACCCGGTGGCTGCGGTCACTGCCGCCACCCTGAACGCCGCCCAGTATTTCGGCCTGCGGGATCGGGGCGCTGTGGCCCCGGGGTATCTGGCGGATCTCACCGTGGTGGCGGACCTGCAGGACTTCCGGGTGCTGGAGGTCTATAAGGCCGGCAGGCGCTGCTATGACGGCGCCCTGGCCCCCTTTACCCCCCCGGTCATCGACCCGGCGCTGAAGGCCCGGGCGCTGGATACCTTCCACCTGGGCAAGGCGTCAGCCGGGGACTTTGCCCCTGCGGGCAGCCAGGGGGTCATCGGCATGGTGCCCGGGCAGATCGTCTCCACCGACAACGGCCGGGCGGACCATCCGGACCCGGACCGGGACATCCTGCGCATCGCTGTGCTGGAGCGGCACCGGGGTACCGGCCACATCGGCCTGGGGTATCTGCAGGGCTATGGGCTCAAGCGGGGCGCCGTGGCCACCTCCATCTCCCATGACTCTCACAACATCATTGTGGTGGGGGCCAATGCCGAGGACATGGCCGCCGCTGTCAACCGGATTCTGGAGAGCCGGGGCGGCATCGCCGTGGTGGCGGAGGGAGAGGTGCTGGGCAGCGTGGGCCTGGAAATTGCCGGCCTGATGTCTGACACCGACCTGCCGGAGCTGAACCGCCGGCTGGAGCACGCCAAGGCCGCCGCCCACAGCCTGGGCGTGGGCCGGGACATCGACCCCTTTATGACCCTGTCCTTTATGTCCCTGCCGGTAATCCCCGCCCTGCGGCTGACCACCCGGGGCATGGTGGACGTGAGGACCCAGCAGTTTGTGTAAGACTGCCCCACGCGCCGGAAATGGATCAAAAAAAGAGTGCAGCCTCCCTTGCGGGGGCTGCACTCTTTTGCGCCGGATCCGGTCACGGGGCTGCCTCGTCCTCCTGTGCCAGGCTGTCCTGGTACTGATCCAGCAGGGGATAGAGCTCCAGGCTGGGGTCGGGGATCATCTGCACCTGCTCGCCCAGCTCCAGCACCCGGCCGGGGGCTTGGGCTGCGGTCTGCCACAGGGGCAGGCCCGGGCCGTTGGGATCTCCGGTTTTGATATAGTTTACATAATATTGTACAATCATCTCGCTCAGGGCCCGGTCACTCTCGTCGTAGAGGAAGGCATGCCGGTCCAGGTTGCCGTAAAAGTAGGGCAGCTCTCCGGCGTGGTTGCAGCCCAGGCTCCGGTTGTCCTTGTCAAAGTAGTAGGTGTACACGGGCCTGCCCTCCAGCAGCGCGGCCCAGCGGTAGTGGCTGTAGTGGAACCATGCCGCGGAGACCGCCTGGTCATAGGCCCCCTTGGCGGTGCCGCCCGGGTCAATCACATAGCGGTAGGCGGCGTCCTGGGCTCTGGGGGGGACCAGGGCGGCGGCCTGGGCGGCCCACTGGCCGTACAGGGGGCGGAGCTTTTCCACATAGTCGGCCTCGTCCACTGGCACCGTCAGGCTGAACACGTCCGCCTCGTGGGCGTTAAAGCCCTGGAGCAGGGCAGTCTCATGGTTGGCCCCCCGGGCATAGGTTTCCCAGGGCTGCTCGGTAATGGCGTAGCCGTCCACGGTCATGGCGCTGTTGTCACAGCCGGTGTTCACCAGGGTCTCGGCGGGCAGGGCCCGCAGCTGCGCCAGGGTCGGGGCGTTCTGCTCCGCGGGCAGGCCGGCGTTGTCCGCCAGGGCCTGTTCCATGGAGCGGAAGGTGTGATAGGGCACCTTGGCCAGAATCCCGCTGGAGGCGGCCATGGCCCGGGTAAAGAGCCCCTGGCTCAGGGGGGAGACACACAGGGCGTTTACCGAGGAGGCCCCTGCGGACTCGCCTGCCAGGGTCACGTTGTCCGGGTCGCCGCCGAAGGAGCGGATGTTCTCCTGCACCCAGCGCAGGGCCTGGATCTGGTCCAGCAGCCCGTAGTTGCCGGTGGTGCCGTTGGGGGACTCCTCCGCCAGGGCCGGGTTGGCATAGTAGCCAAACACATTGAGCCGGTAGCCGAAGTTGACCACCAGCACTCCGTGCCGGGCCAGGGTCTCGCCGTTGTACTCCCCGTAGGAGGGCTGGCCTGTGGTGAGGGAGCCGCCGTGGACGTAGACCAGCACCGGCAGGTCTGCCCGGTTCCCTGCGGGCTTCCAGATGTTCAGGTACAGGGAGTCCTCGCTCATGGGCTCCAGGGTGTTGCCCCAGAGCTTCGGCCGGAACTTGTGGTACACCGCCAGATCCGCCAGGGAGGTGAACAGGGGAGAGTTCCGCTTCTGCATACTCATGGGGGCAAAGGTGTCGCAGGCCCGGACCCCCTCCCAGGGCAGGGGCGGCTGGGGCTCCTTCCACCGCAGGTCTCCCACCGGGGGCTGGGCATAGGGGATGCCGGCATAGACCTCCACCGCCCCGTCGGCGGTGTACACACCGGTGAGTCTGCCCTGGGCCAGGGTGATCTCTCCGGTCACCTGGGGGTTGGGGTGTGCCACCGCGGGCACAGGCTGCACCCTGGGCCCGCCCAGCCGAAAGGCGAGCCCCAGCACCGCCGCCGCGGCACAAAAGGCCAGCAGCCGCCAGCCGAAGCCCCGGCCGGCCAGCAGCCGCAGCCGCAGCACCGCCCAGGCCGCCAGGGCGCCCAGCCACAGCAGCCAGCCCGGCAGGTTGATCCTGCCCAGCAGAAACAGCGCCCCGCTGAGGGCGGCGGTGAGAATCCATACAATCCAGAACAATACAAGATGCTGCTTTTTCATTGCCCGGTCTCCTCACAAGTTTTTTTCATCGTAGCACAAAGCCCGGGAGAATGCAAGCAGATTGCCGAAAAACTCCACAATCCGGGCCTTGCCGAACGGTGGATTTTCTGATATAATAAACTGAAATACTGTCATTTTGGAGGAACTCCCATGCGAATGAGAAAACGTCCCAATCTGGAGCCCCGTATGGAGGCCTGCGCGGCGGTCTGGATCAAGGACCCCGGGCAGCACCGGGGCAACTGGCGGGCCCTGCTGCCCGGGGCGGAGGCCCTGCGGCTGGAGATCGGCTGCGGCAAGGGCAAGTTTACCGTAGAAACCGCCGCCCTGGAGCCCCATGTGCTCTTTGTGGCGGTGGAGAAGGTCCGGGAGGCCCTGGTCCTGGCCATGGAAAAGGCGGTGGCCATGGGGCTGAAGAACGTGCTCTTTCTGTCGGTGGACGCGGCGGACCTGGAGGAATACTTCGCCCCCGGCGAGGTGGATCTGATCTATCTGAACTTCTGCGATCCCTGGCCCCGCAGCAAGAACGCCAAGCGCCGGCTGACCTATCACACCTTCCTGGCAAAGTACCGCCGGGTGCTGCGGCCGGAGGGGGAGATCCACTTTAAAACTGACAATGAAAAGCTCTTTCAGTGGTCGCTGGAGGAATTTGCCCAGTACGGCTACCCGGTGCAAAACGTCACCGACGATCTGCACCGGGACGGCCCGGTGGGCATCATGACCGGCTACGAGGAAAAATTCTACGCCCTGGGCACCCCCATTCACCGCTGCGAGATTCTGATGCCAATTCAGACAGGGGAGGAGACACCATGAGCACCAAGATCATTCTTGCGGACGACGAGGAGCGGTGGCGCCTGATTGTCCACGATTTTCTTGCCAATGAGGGCTTCACCGTTCTGGAGGCCGCCAACGGCCGTGAGGCGGTGGACCTGCTGCGCCAGCACACCGACGCCGGCCTTGTGATCATCGATATCATGATGCCCGGCATGGACGGGGTGGAGGCCTGCCGGGAGATGCGCAGCTTCTCCCGGGTGCCCATTCTCATTGTCACCGCCCGGGACGACGAGGAGAGCGAAATCCTCTGCTTCCGCTGCGGCGCGGACGACTTTGTCTCCAAGCCGGTGAAGATGCGGGCCTTTATGGCCCGGATCCGGGCGGCGGTGGAGCGCACTGCCCCCCAGCGGGAGCGCCTGGTGGTGGACGAGATTGTGATTGACCTGTTGGGCAAGTCTGTCAGCTGCGGGGGCCAGCCCGTGGCCCTGACGCCCAAGGAGTTTGACCTGCTGCTGTTTTTGGCCCAGAGCCCCAATGTGGTCAAGTCCAGGGAGCAGATCCTCCACGCGGTGTGGAACACGGACTTTTACGGCGACGGCCGCACCGTGGACACCCATGTGAAGAATCTGCGCATGAAGCTGGGCCCCTGCGGGGAGGCCCTGCGCACTGTGCGCAGCCGGGGCTATCTGCTGGAGAAGCGCTGACATGGCCCGGGGGAAGTCCGCCCGGAGCAAGCCCCGGCTGATGCTGCTGCTGTCGCTGCTGACCGGGGCGATCCTGCTGGTCAACGCCCTGCTGCTCAGCTTTTCCTTCCGCTATCTGCTCACCGGGTTTTACTTTAACACCCTGCGCAAGGAGCTGACCCAGGGCCTGGAGACCCTGGAGCGCAACGATTACCAGGCTGCCGCCCTGCCCCAGCTGCACCGCCGGGGCATCCGGGTCATTGTGATCCGGCAGGCGGACCGGAGCCTGGTGTTCAGCGACCTGGAGGAGCTGGATGTGCCCCCTCCAAAGGAGGGGCCGGAGGAGGAGACCGACTCCGACCACCTGCAGCGGGACATCGGCCGCCTGATCCAAGAGGTGGACACCGCCCTGGAGGAGCGGGACGGCAGCCTTTTCTCCACCAACACCGACCGTAACCCCAGCCCCAGGCATTTTCCCCTCTCCAGCCGCTCCATGCTGCTGCTGGGCCGGGAAAACGGTTATTACTACCTGCTCCATCTGCCCATTGAGTCCACCAACACCGCCATCTCATTGGCCTCCCGGTTCGTGCTGATCATCAACCTGATCAGCTGGCTGCTGTCTTTGGGGGGCTTGTACTACTGCACCCGGCTGCTGCTGCGGCCCATGGATGAAATTGTGCAGATCTCCACCCAGGTGGCCCGGCTGGATTTCTCCAGGCGCTGCGGCGAGGCCCACAGCCTGGAAATCAACGAGATGGCCCGCAGCATCAACCAGATGGCCGATCAGCTGCAGAGCAACATCACCCAGCTGCAGCAGAGCAACGACCTGCTCCAGCAGGAGCTGGCCCGGCGCACCCGGCAGCAGCAGCTCACCACCGAGCTGATCGCCAACCTCTCCCACGACCTGAAAACCCCCATCGCTGTGATCTCCGGCTATGCCGAGGGCCTGCTGGAGGGGGTGGCCCAAACCGAGACCCAGCGCCAGCGCTACGTGTCCACCATTGTGGAGGAGAGCGAGCATATGCAGGTGCTGGTGTCGAAGCTGCTGGCCATCTCCCGGGTGGAGAGCGGGGAGATCCCCATCAAGCCCGAGTCCTTTGACCTGGTGCCCCTGGTGGACCAGGTGCTCACCCTCTTCCAGCCCGAAATCCAGCGCCGGCACATCCGGCTGGAGCGGACGCTGCCCCCGGCGCTGCCGGTGTTTACCGACTATGAGAGCATCCGCCAGGTGCTGATCAACTACGTGCAAAACGCGGTGTTCCACCTCAACGGCGGCAATCTGATCCGCCTGTGGTACGAATCCGGGGCGGAGGGCAGCCGCCTGTGCGTGGCCAACTCCTCGGCCCCCATCCCGGCGGAGGAGCTGCCCAAGATCTGGGATAAGCTCTACCGGGGGGATGCCGCCCGCCAGCGCTCCCACGGGGAGGCGGGGCTGGGGCTCAGCATTGTCAAGGGCAATCTGGACCGGCTGGGGTTGGGCTGCGGCTGCGAAAACCTGCCGGACGGGCTGGTCATGTTCTGGCTGGAGCTACCCGAGCCCCCCAAATAGGGGCAAGCGTACCGCCCTTCGTACACCTTTGCCAAAGGGGCAGGGTGGACGGGGGCGGTTTTTTGTATGCTATTTTTGGAAATAGGACTTGACAACAAAAAAAGAAAATAGGGCTTGACAAATCCAATTCTTGGGGGTATCCTATTACACGGACACAACATCTTGTGGTTTGAACACACCGGCAATCCACAAGCTTCCCACAGGTTATCCACATTTCTTTCCACAGGAGGGCCGCAAATGAAGCTGGGCGGACTGCAAAAAATGACGCTGCTGGACTTTCCGGGGCGGGTTGCCTGCACGGTGTTCACCGTGGGCTGCAACTTCCGCTGTCCCTTCTGTCACAACAGCTCCCTGGTGGTCCAGCCGGCGGTGCCGGAGCTCAGCCAGGAGGATTTTTTTGCCTTCCTTTCCAAGCGCCGGGGCCTTTTGGACGGGGTTGCCATCACCGGCGGCGAGCCGCTGCTGCACCCGGACATGCCCGCCCTGCTGGAGGACATCCGGGCCATGGGCTTTGCGGTGAAGCTGGATACCAACGGGGCCTTCCCGGACCGGCTGGGAGAGATCCTGGACCGGGGCCTGGCCGACTATGTGGCCATGGACATCAAAAACAGCCGGGAAAAGTACGAGCTGACTGCCGGTGTATCGGGCATCCTGCCCCAGGTGGAGCAAAGCCTTGCCCTGTTAAAGGCAGGCGCCACCCCCTATGAGCTGCGCACCACCCTGGTGGACGAGCTCCACGAGCCGGAGGATTTTGCCGCCATCGGCCGCTGGATTGCGGGCACCAAGCGGTACTTCATCCAGGGCTTTGTGGATTCCGGCGACATTCTGGCCGGCGGCATGCACGCAGCCTCGCCGGAGAAGGCCAAGGCCTGCCTGCAGGCGGTGCTGCCCTGGGTACCCGGGGCGCAGCTCCGGGGCGTGGATCTCTGAGCCCGAACTGTCCGGAATATGACCCACTTTTCATGATACAATCATCCTGCCAACCTGAAAGAAAGAAGGAGAACGACTATGTACCACGTAGTAAAGCGCACCGATAAGGTGGTAGACTTTGACATCAGCAAGATTACCACGGCCATCAAAAAGGCCTTTGACGCCAAGCAGAAGCAGTACAACGAAGACACCATCGACTTCCTTGCCCTGAAGGTGACTGCCGACTTCCAGAGCAAGATCAAGGACAACAAGATCGCCGTGGAGGACATCCAGGACTCTGTGGAGTCCGTCCTGGGCCGCGCCGGCTACGAGGACGTGGCCAAGGCGTACATTCTCTACCGCCGCCAGCGGGAGAAGCTGCGCAACGTCTCCGCCACCATGCTGGACTATAAGTCCGTGGTGGACCAGTACCTGAAGGTCACCGACTGGCGGGTCAAGGAGAACTCCACCGTCACCTACTCTGTGGGCGGCCTGATCCTGTCCAACTCCGGCGCCATCACCGCCAACTACTGGCTCAGCGAAGTGTACGATGAGGAAGTGGCCGAGGCCCACCGCAGCGCCGCCATCCACCTGCACGATCTGAGCATGCTCACCGGCTACTGCGCCGGCTGGAGCCTGAAGCAGCTGATCCAGGAGGGCCTGGGCGG
>CAMOKD010000006.1:0-64112 GCA_946617435.1 uncultured Clostridia bacterium
GCATCGTGGCCGGCGTGGGCGCCGTGCTGGGCTTCGTGCCCCAGATGCTGGTGCTGTTCTTCCTGCTGGCCTTTGTGGAGGCCTGCGGCTACATGACCCGTATCGCCTTCGTGCTGGACCGAATTTTCCGCCGTTTCGGCCTGTCCGGCAAGTCCTTCATTCCCATTCTGATCGGCACCGGCTGCGGCATCCCCGGCGTTATGGCCTCCCGGACCATAGAAAACGAGCGTGACCGCCGCATGACCATCATGACCACAACCTTTATTCCCTGCGGCGCCAAGACCCCCTTCATCGCCATGATTGCCGGCGCCATCTTCGGCGGCTCTGCCTGGATTGCGGTCTCCGCCTACTTCCTGGGCATGGCAGCCATCATCGTCTCCGGCATCATCCTGAAGAAGACCAAGATGTTTGCCGGCGACCCCGCCCCCTTCGTCATGGAGCTGCCTGCCTACCACTGGCCCACCCTCAGCAACGTGCTCCGGTCCATGTGGGAGCGCGGCTGGTCCTTCATCAAGAAGGCCGGCACCATCATTCTCCTGTCTACCATCCTGATCTGGTTCCTCACCTACTTTGGGTGGGTGGACGGTGCCTTCCGTATGCTGGGTGAAGAGGAGATTGAGTTCTCCATCCTGGCTCGTGTGGGCTCCGCCATTGCCTGGATCTTCGCACCTCTGGGCTGGGGCAACTGGCAGGCCACCGTGGCCTCCATCACCGGCCTTGTGGCCAAGGAGAACATCGTGGGCACCATGGGCATCCTGTACCGCGCCGGTGAGGGCAGCGTGTACGCCCATCTGGCCCAGGCCTTTACCGGCCTTGCAGGCTTCAGCTTCCTGACCTTCAACCTGCTGTGCGCTCCCTGCTTCGCGGCTATGGGCGCCATCAAGCGCGAGATGAACAACCGCAAGTGGACCTGGTTTGCCATCGCCTACGAGTGCGGCTTTGCCTACCTGGTGTCCCTGTGCATCTATCAGATCGGTGCGCTCTTCTCCTCTGCGGTGCAGGTCAATGTCATTGGCCTGATTGTCTCCATTGCGGTGGTTGTATTTGGCATTTATATGCTGGTGCGGCCCTACAAGGAGGCCACCACCCTGACCAAGAAGGTTCGGGTGAAGTAATGATTCTATGATCCCTTCCGGCGGCCGGGGCATCGGCCGCCGGGAGAGACTGATGAAAGGAGCTGTAAAAGTATGTTGACCTGGCTGCAGTCCAATTTGTGGACGATTGTTGTGGGGCTGATCCTCCTGTTGGTTGTTGTGTTAATCGTGCGCAGATTGGTGCTGGATAAGCGTGCCGGCAAGCACATTTGCGGCGGCTCCTGCGGCTCCTGCGGCGGTGGCTGCAGCGGCTGCCCCATGCACGGACAGTGCCATAAAGCGTGAATCGAGCGGGACCCGCGGGAGCAATCCCCGGGTCCCGCTGCCCTGTGTCTGCCTGCGCCTTTTTCGGCGCAGACACTTTACAATTTCCGGGTTTTGAGGTATACTGAACGGTACCGGACGGCCTCGCTGCCTCCGGGATCGACCGTTTCTCTTGAAAGGAGTCGATTACAATGACAAAAACTGTTTTAAACATTGACGGCATGATGTGCGGCATGTGCGAGGCCCATGTGAACGATGCCATCCGCAAAGCCTTCCGGGTAAAGAAGGTCACCTCGTCCCATGCCAAGGGCCGCACGGAAATCATTTCCGAGCAGCCCCTGGATGAAGCGGTCCTGCGCCGGAGTATTGAGGAGACAGGCTACCGCTTGGAGCAGATCCAATCGGAGCCCTATGAAAAGAAGCGGTTCTCTCTCTTTGGCTGAGTCTTCTGTCGCCGTGCCCCATTGGAGGAATCCCTATGCGTCCACTTTCTGCTGTGTCCGTTCTGTTGGCCCTGTGTCTGCTGTGCGCCTGCGCGGCGCCCACCATTCAGGTGCCGCAAACCGAGCCGGTCCTGCCCGCGCTGGAGTCTGACTCGCCCGCCCAAAGTCTGCCTGCCCAGACCGAACCGGCAGGTCAGACGCCGGATGCTGCCTCTGACACAGCAGCTGCTCCCGAAACGGAGCTTCAAGAGACTGCCCCTGTATCCGTCACAGAGCCTGCGCCTGACACAGAACCTGTACCGGAGACAGAGCCGCTAACCGGTCCGCTGATCTGCATTGATCCCGGCCACCAGCGCCTGGCAAATACCGATACCGAGCCCCTGGGCCCCGGCTCTACGGAGATGAAGATGAAGGTTTCAGGCGGCACTGCCGGGGTCAATACCCGCCTGCCGGAGTATGAGCTGGTATTGTCGGTTTCTTTTCTCCTGCGGGACATCCTGCAGGCCAGGGGCTACCGGGTGCTGCTGACCCACGACACCCCGGATGTGGACCTGTCCAACGCCCAGCGCGCTGCCATTGCCAATGAGGCGGGGGCGGACGCGTTTCTGCGCATCCACGCCAACGGCGTGCAGGATTCCACCCGTCACGGGGCCATGACCATCTGCATGACCAAAAACAATCCCTATAACGCCTGGCTTTATGACGACAGCTATCGGCTCTCCGCCCTGGTATTGGATGCCATGTGCGCCGCCAGCGGCGCTGCGCCGGAATACGTCTGGCAGACGGATTCCATGACCGGCATCAACTATGCCCAGGTGCCTGTCACCATTGTGGAGATGGGCTACCAGTCCAACCCGGAGGAGGACGCCCTCCTGGCCACCCCGGAGTATCAACGTCTCCTGGCCCAGGGCATTGCCGACGGCATTGACGCCTATTTTGCCGGCGTGCAGCCGGATTGACCTCAGCCTCCCGCAAGGGAGGCTGTTTTTTCGCCGCAGCTCTTGCGCTGCATCCAAAAGCGTGATATGATACAGCCATCCGAAACAATGGGAGGGGTTGGTATGAAATCTCTGCGTCTGCTGTTGACGGCTGCGCTGGCGATGCTGCTGTTGTGCGGCTGCGGTGCCCGCTACCGGGTGGACTACCAGGGCCGGAAGGACAGCTTCTCCGGCGCCAAGGACAGCTACCGGGCAGGGGAGCGGGTGGTGCTGGTGTTTGACTGCATTGCCACTGATACCGACTATACTTTTTATCTGGACGGAGAGTATTTGGAGCCGCATTATGTAAACGACCGGTATGAGCTGCGGTTTGTAATGCCGGCCCATGATATTACCGTCACCTATACCATGGAAAACACCATGGAGTACGACCCGCAGGCCGAGACCGGAATCATGCTGGTGGATTACTATGACGGCGTGACCGGCACCGTGGATGGAGACAGCTATGAGGAATACGTGCTTTATTCTGTGGACGACACGCAGCTGTTACTGAGTGTCTACCGCCGCAGCGGGGAGGATCCGGAGACAGTGACAGACTATCTGGTGCCCATCTCCGCGCTGGAGGAGGCCAGACAGGAGATTTCCCGCTCCGGCATGGACACCTGGCAGGACCTGGAGCTCCGGGCCGGGCCTACAGGCCGGTTTCTGGTCTGTAAATACCGGACCGAGGACGGCAGCTATGTCCGCGTGTCCAGCGACGCCCTCCCGCCGGAAGGGGAGAAGGCCATGGATGCAGTGGGCCGGGTGCTGCGGAGCTATGCCGTTTCAGAGTATTTGATCGACGGGACGGAAGAATAGGGAGGACCGATATGGAAGCCAATGAATACCAAAAACAAGCGCTGCGGACCTTGAACCCGGCCCTGGCGAAAAAGGACGTGCTGATCAACGGGGTCATGGGCCTGTGCGGCGAGGCAGGGGAGGCCATCGACCTGGTCAAGAAGCATCTGGCCCAGGGCCATCCGCTGGACCGCCAGGCGCTGCTTGCCGAGCTGGGGGACGTAGCCTGGTACCTTGCGGAGACTGCCTACGCCCTGGATGCGGATTTAGATCAAGTGCTGGCCGGAAACCTGGAGAAGCTCCGCCGCCGCTATCCACAGGGCTTTGACCAGGCCCGATCCCAGACCCGGACAGAGTAACGGGCCCGCAGCGTTAAGCCGCCGTGCTGAGCGTGGTGTAAATCGCCCATGATGTCAAGAAGCAGGAAATTGCAAGAAAAATGAAAAAAGTTCTTGACAAATCAAACTTTGTGTGATACCATATGTGAGCAGTCGAGAGACAGCAAGACGCGCGAGTGGTGGAATTGGTAGACTCGCTAGATTCAGGTTCTAGTGTCCACTCCGGACGTGCGGGTTCAACTCCCGCCTCGCGCACCAAACCCCTCAAATCTTCGGATTTGAGGGGTTTTTCTTGTTATCACGTTCATTTTTTGATTCTTTTCCAAAAACAGTCGTTAGATGAAACTGCCCTTTTGGACGCCAGATTATTGAAGCACGAAAAGAGGACTTTTTCATGCGCAGAACCACGATCTTCTCATAGCAAACCAAGAGGAACAAGAAAAGAGCAGATTTGCGGAAATAGGGATGAAATCCATTGACAAGCGCAGGAGCCCTGTGATAAGATTATATAAAGAGTGAAACAAGTGCGGCGCAGGCTGCACTTGCTGTATTTTGGATACCGTTGTATTTATCAAAATATAACGAATTGAGGGTGGAAACGGGATGAAACTCAGCAAAGTGGGCGGCATCATTGCGGCGGCGAGCAAAAAGGTGGCAAAGCCGCTGCTGCAGGTCGGGGAAATCCCGATCGTCCGCCGCATCGTGATTACCTATCAGCAGGCAGGGATTTTCCCTATTGTAATCATCACCGGAGCGGAGGAGGCCGAGGTCAAAAAGCAGCTCTCCAAGTGCGGTGTGATCTTTCTGCAAAACGAGCAGGCGGAGCAGCCGGAGCTGATGGAATCCGTGCGCATCGGCCTGCGTTATCTTGCCGGCAAGTGCGAGAGGGTGGCCTTCACGCCGGTCAACGTGCCCATGTTCACCCCGACGACGGTCTCCTCCCTGATGCAGGCGGAGGGGGATCTGGTCGCGCCGTCCTGGCACGGCAGGGGCGGACACCCGGTGCTGCTCTCTGATCGCATCCTTCCGCAGATTCTGGAATACGAAGGCCCCGAAGGACTGCGGGGCGCGATGAACGCCTGTGACGCGAAGCGTGTCTGGGTGGATGTGCCGGACCCTGGCGTATTGACGAATGTCCACAACGAGACCGAGCTGCATGCCCGCTTGAAGGAGCACAACAGCGCGATTTTGCATCCGGTGCTGCACCTGCGGCTGGAGCAGGAGGTGCCTTTCTTCTCCGACCGGTTGAAGCTGCTGCTGTTTTTGCTGGCCGACACGCAAAATATGCGTGTCTCCTGTGCCTTGGCCGGAATTGCCCACAGCAAGGCTTGGGAGATGATTAACACACTGGAGCACACGCTGGACTGCCAGATTGTCGAGCGCGCACGAGGCGGCAAGAGCGGCGGCAGCACCCGTCTGACCGAGGCTGGTATGGCGTTTTATCTCGGCTTCACGCGCTTTGAAGCCCGTGTCTACCAGTTTGCGCAGGAGGAATTTAAGAAGGAATTTCCGCAGTAATTTGTCTTTTTGCACAAAAACTGACCTTGCTTTTCTGCGAGTTCCCCAAAGGAGTATTTTGCAATCGATAACGGTACATCTTATAATAAAGATGTACCGTTATATTTATTTGAGAAGAACGAAAGCGGGGTGCTGTGCATCGAAACGATACGCGCGCTGATCTTAGTTGCGGGTCTGTCCACAAGGATGCAGGAGTTCAAGCCGCTCATGCCGCTTCGGGGCAGGACGCTGATCGAAAATACGGTGGACAGCGTTCTGGACAGTGTCGCTGATTCCGCCGTGGTCGTCACGGGCTACCGTGCAGACGAGGTGGAGTCTCTGCTGCAAGGGCATTACGGCGAAAAAGTGCTGCTTGTGCGAAACAACGCCTATGCCGCCACCGACATGCTGGAATCCATTCGAACCGGCTGCCGGGCGATGCCGGCGTGCGACGCCTTTTTCCTGCTGCCCGGGGATATGCCGGTGATCCGGGAGGAAACCTTCCGGGCGCTGCTGGCAAGGCGGGACGGACAAAAGCGCATCATCTTCCCCACGCTGGAAGGTTATCGGAAGCATCCGCCCCTGATCGACAGCCGTTTCATCCCGGAAATTCTGTCCTTTTTCAGCGAAGGGGGCCTCAGGAGCCTGTGGCGGCTGCACGAGAGCGAAATCATTGAAGTTCCGGTGGACGACGCCGGCGTCTGGGTAGACCTGGACACACAGGCGCAATACAAGCAATGCAAGACAAAATACGAATCTGAACAGGAGGTATTTGCCAATATGGAAAAAATCAGTCAGTCTGTCGTCAAAAAGGACCATGCCCCAAAGATTGAGGGCAGAAGTGTCTACGTCGGCGACTATGTCGCGGCGAAGGACGGCAGACCCATTCTGACAGGCAAGCTGCTGCACGCCAAGGTGGCGCGGGCCAAGGTACTGTCAGTTGAGGTGCCGGCGCTGCCGGAGGGCTACTTCTACGTAGACGCCAAGGACGTGCCCGGCGACAACAACGTCAACATTGTGCTCGACGACACCCCGGTCTACTGCCGTGAGACCGTCGAGTATATCGGCGAGCCGATCGGCATGGTTGTGGGACCGGACGAAAAAGAGGTACAGCGGATTCTCAACGAGATCAAGGTCGAGTATGAGGAGCTGGAGCCTGTGCTGGATCTGCGCACGGCGAAGCAGGCCTTCTTTGACTACGAGTTCGGCCACGGCGACATGGAAAAAGCCTTTGCAGAGGCCGACAAGGTCTATGAGGAGGAATTCGAAACCGGCTACCAGGATCAGACTTACCTTGAGACCCAGGGCATGATGGCCGAGCCCGAGGCCGACGGCAGAATGTTTGTCCACGGCTCCAGCCAGTGCGCCTACTACATCCACGGTGCGGTGATGCGGGTGCTGGGCTGCGGCCCCACTGGCGTGCATGTGCTGCAGGACGTGACCGGCGGCGGCTTCGGCGGCAAGGAGGCCTTCCCGTCCATCCTCGGCTCGCAGGTGGCCGTGGCGGCCCATAAGGCCAAAGCCCCGGTCCGCTGCGTGTTTGACCGCCGTGAGGATCTGGAATACACCTCCAAGCGCCATCCCTCCCTGTGCCGCTACAAGATGGCGGTCAAGGACGGCCGCGTCACCGCGGTGGACTGCGACGTGATCTTCAACGCCGGCGCATATTCCACCCTTTCCGCGGTTGTGCTGCAGCGCGGCATCATCGCCGCGCCCGGCGTGTACAACATCCCCAACGTCCACGTGCGGGGCAGAGCGCTGAAAACCAACACCACTCCCTGCGGCGCCTACCGCGGCTTCGGCGGCCCGCAGACCTTCTTCGCCATTGAGCGGATGATGGACCACGTGGCCCAGGATCTGGGCGTGGACGAGATTGCCTTTAAGGAGGCACATCTTGTCAAGCAGGGCGACATGACCTCTACGCAGGGCAAGTACCACTTCCCGGTGCCCCTGCAGGCCATGATCGACGAGGTGGACGCCAAGTGCGATCTCAAGCGCAAGCACGAGGAATACAAAAAACCCCAGACCGGCCGCTACCGCAGGGGCATGGGCCTGTCCGTGTACTTCCACGGCGCGGGCTTCACCGGCTCGGGCGAGCGGGATCTCATCAAGGCCGTTGCCAAGCTGCGCAAATATGCCGACGGCACGGTTGAGGTGCTGGCCTCCAACGGCGACATCGGCCAGGGCGTGCGGACCACCTTCCCCAAGATTGTGGCCCATGAGCTGAACCTGCCGCTGGACAAGGTCTATTACAACCATCCCGATACCGCCCGGGTACCGGACTCCGGCCCGACGGTGGCCTCCCGCTCCCTGATGGTGGTGGGCGAGCTGCTGCGCCGGGCGGCGATCAAGCTGCGCACCATCTGGGTGGACGGCGAGGAGCAGGAGGTTGAGGAGCACTTCAAGGAGCCCGACTTCATGATTCCGTTCTATCTGGATAAGTTCCAGGGCGACGCCTACCCCACCTACGCCTGGGCCGTCAACGCCATTGAGGTTGAGGTGGACACCTGCACCGGCCTGGCCAAGGTGCTCAACGCCGTCGGAAACTTCGACGTGGGCACCCCCATCGACTACAACATTGTTGTGGGCCAGATGGAGGGCGGCTTCCTGCAGGGCATCGGCCACGCCTCCATTGAGAAGATGGACTACGACGCCAAGGGCCGCATCCGCAACAACTCCTTCTCCGATTATCTGATCCCCACCACCAAGGACGTGCCCAATCTGACGGCCATGCTCCACGTGGAGAAATACCCCGACGGCCCCTACGGCGCCAAGGGCGCGGGCGAGGTGCCCCTTGTCGGTGCAACGTCAGCCTATGTGGCCGCAATCGAGCAGGCCCTGGGCAAGGACAAGCACCAGCTGAACCACGCCCCGTTCACTGCCGAGGATACCATGAAAGAACTGTTGAAGGAGGGCAACTAAAATGGATGCCATCAAATTCATTCTCAACGGCAAAGAGGTTGCCTATGAGGGCTCCGCGGCCGATCGCCTGCTGGACGTGCTGCGTGACTGCTATAACTGCAAGAGCGTCAAGTGCGGCTGCAAGGAGGGCGAGTGCGGCGCCTGCTCGGTGCTCATCGACGGCACGCTGATCAACTCCTGCTGCGTGGCCATGGGTGCTGTGGAGGGTGCCAGCATCCTGACCATGGAGGGCTACCGGGAGACTGCGCGCTTTGCGGCCCTGAGCCGCGCCTTCGGCGAGCTGTCTGCAGTCCAGTGCGGCTTCTGCATCCCCGGCATGGTGCTGGCGGCGGAGTCGGTGCTGGCTAAGAATCCCCACCCCAGCGAGGACGAGATCCGGGAGGGCCTGTCCGGCAACCTGTGCCGCTGCACCGGCTATAACGCCATTGTGAACGCTGTGAACAACGCTGCAAAGGAGGCAAACGGACTATGGTAAACGGATTTGCACCCAAGACGCTGCAGGAGGCCTTGGAGCTCCGCGCGGCACATGATCTGGTTCCCTATGCGGGCGGCACCGATCTCATGGTGGAAAACCGCAAGAATGTCAGCTATCTGTTCCTGGGCAAGTTGCCCGAGCTGCGGCAAATTACCGTAGACGAAAACTACATCCGCATCGGCGCTGCCGTGACCTTCACCGAGGCACTGGCAAGCGAGTTGGTGCCGCCGCTGATGAAGGAAGCGGTCAGCCGCATCGCCGCCCCCGCCATCCGCAACGCCGGCACCTTCGGCGGCAACCTGGGCAACGGCTCGGCCAAGGCCGACTCGGTGCTGATCGAGTTTGCGGCGGATGCCAAGCTGCGGCTGGTCTGCCTGAAGGGGGAGCGGCTGGTGGATGTGGACAAGTTCTATCTCGGCCGCAAGAAGCTGGACCTTGCAAACGACGAGCTGATTGCCGAGATCCTGCTGCCGAAGCAGGGCCTGGAGCACTACTACTACGAGAAGGTGGGCGGCAGAAACGCCCTTGCCATCTCCCGCGTGTCCTTTGCCGGTGTCTTTGCACAGCGGGACGGCAGGATTACCAACATCGCCGCCGCCTTCGGCGCCGTGGCAGACACCGTGCTGCGCTGGAAGGATCTGGAGCAGATGCTGCTGGGTAAGACCGTGGAGGAGGCCCGGGCCTGTAAGGAGGCCTATCTGCAAGCCTATGCCGATCGGATGGTTCTCACCCGGGGCCGCGTCAGCGCGGAATACCGAAAAGCCGTATGCCTGAATCTGCTGGGCGAATTCCTGGCAAAATTCGGCATCTGAGTTCAGCAACAGCCGCAGGGCGGGCTTGCCCTGCGGCTGTCCATTCCGAAAGGAGATTCCCATGTTTACTGTCAATATCAACGGCAAGGACTATGAATCCGCCCATGACAAAAAGCTGCTGCGCTTTTTGCGGGACGACCTGCATCTGACAGCAGCCAAGGACGGCTGCTCCGAGGGTGTGTGCGGCACCTGCACGGTGCTGGTGGACGGCCAGAAGGTCAAGGCCTGCGTGATGCCCCTGAGCAAGCTGGCGGGCAAGAAGGTCCTGACGGTGGAGGGCATCGACCCGGAGGAGATGCGCGTGTATGAGCACTGCTTTGCCGAGGCCGGCGCCGTGCAGTGCGGCTTCTGCATCCCCGGTATGATTCTCTCTGCCAAGAGCCTGCTGGACGTCAACCTGAACCCCACCCGTGCCGACGTCAAAAAGGCCATCCGCGGCAACCTGTGCCGCTGCACCGGCTACAAGAAGATTGAGGACGCCATTCTCATGGCCGCGGCGTTCTTCCGCGAGAAAAAGGCCATCCCCGCGCCGCCGAAGACGCTGCACATGAACGAGCATGCCCAGCGCATCGACGCAAAGGAAAAGGTCAACGGCACGGGCCTGTTTGCCGACGATCTGTACCCCGAGGGCATGATCTATGCCAAGGGTCTGTATTCCAAATACCCCCGCGCCAGGATCAACCGCATTGACGTATCCAAGGCCGCGCAGCACCCAGACTGTGTGGAAATTCTCACCAAGGACGCCGTGCCCTGCAACAAGATCGGCCACATCAAGCAGGACTGGGACGTGATGATGGGTGTGGGCGACATTACGAGATACGTCGGCAACGTGCTGGCGGTGGTTGCGGCGACCAGGCAGGAATCCCTGCAGGAGATCTGCGACCTGATCGAGGTGGACTACACCGAGCTTCCGCCTGTTACGAATCCCTTTGACGCGCTCAGAGGCGACGCGCCGCTAATCCACGAGGACGGCAACATTATGAGCCGGGCGAATCTTGTGCGGGGCAATGCCGACGAGGCGATTAAGCACTCAAAATACGTGGTGACCCGCAAGTACAAGACCTCCTGGCAGGAGCACGGCTTTATGGAGCCGGAGTGCGCCGTGGCGATCCCCGAGGGCGAGGACGGCCTGCTCATCTATACCTCCAGCCAGTCGGTCTATGACGTGCAGCGGGAGTGTGCCCAGATGCTGCAGCTTCCGAAGGAGAAGGTCCATGTGCGCGCCCCGTTGGTGGGCGGCGGCTTCGGCGGCAAGGAGGACATGAGTGTCCAGCCCTACGCCGCGCTGATGGCGTGGTACACCAAGCGCCCGGTCAAGGTGAAATACAGCCGGCAGGAGTCGCTGGACTACCACGTCAAGCGCCATCCCATGGAGATGGAGTTCACCACCGCCTGCGACGAAAACGGCAAGCTGACCGCCATGAAGGGCGTCATCATTGCCGACACCGGCGCCTACGCCAGCCTGGGCGGCCCGGTGCTGCACCGCGCCTGCACTCACGCCGCGGGCCCCTATAACTACCAGAACATTGACATCTTCGGCATGTCCGTCTACACGAACAACGTCGTCTCCGGTGCGTACCGCGGCTTCGGCGTGACGCAGAGCTGCTTTGCCACCGAGATGAACATCAATCTGCTGGCGGAGATGGTGGGCATCGACCCCTGGGAGATCCGCCGCCGCAACGCCATCCGACCCGGGGACATCCTGCCCAACGGCCAGACCGCCGACCCCAACACCAACATGGCCGCCTGTCTGGACGCGGTGAAGGACGAGTACTATAAGCACCCCTACGCCGGCATCGCCTGCGGCTTTAAAAACTCCGGCACCGGCATGGGCAAAAAGGACATCGGCCGGGTGCTGCTGAGCGTGGAAAACGGCCGGATCCACATCCGCACCTCCGCCGCCTGCATGGGCCAGGGCATCGGCCAGATGGTGCTGACGGAAATCTGCCACGTCACCGAGCTTGACCCGGCGCTGTTCGTCTTTGAGCGCTCTGACACCGTGCGCACGCCGGATGCCGGCACCTCCACAGCCTCCCGCCAGACGGTGATGACCGGCGAGGCGGCACGGCGGGTGGGCGAAAAGCTCAAAATGGCTCTGGACGGCGGCAAGACGCTGGCCGAGCTGGAGGGGCAGGAGTTCTTCGGCGAATACTCCGCCAAGACCGACCCCCTGGGCGCCATCAAGGAAAACCCGATCAGCCATGTCTCCTATTCCTACGGCACGCAGGTTATCATCCTCAATGAGGAGGGCAAAATCACCAAGGCCATCTCCGCCTTTGACGTGGGCACCCCGGTAAACATCCAGTCTGTCGAGGGACAGATTGAGGGCGGCATGGTCATGGGCATCGGCTACGGCGTGACAGAGAAGTTTGAGTGCGTGGAGGGCTATCCCAAGAGCAAATTCGGCACCATCGGCTTTATGCGGGCTGACAGCGCGCCGGAGCTGGAGGTCATCCTCTGCGAGCCCGAGGAAAAGGACAAGCTGCCCTTCTCCCTGGGCGCTAAGGGCTGCGGCGAGCTGTGCATGATCCCCACTGCCCCCGCCTGCGCCCACGCCTACTACCGCTGGGACGGCCGCTTCCGCCAGAGCCTTCCGCTGGAGGACACACCGTACCGGAAGGCGAAGAAATAAGTGGGAAATGAGGAGCCAGGAGGTTTGTGCGGGCAACTCCTCACCCCTGACTCCTCACTCCCACTCAGCTCAGCCACAGCTTGGCATAGAACGCGGTTTCGTTTTGGGTGGTCATAATATCCAGCGCAAGCAGGCATTCACCCAGCGTCTCAGGATGCCTGGATGCATTGTCTTCCAAGGCTGCAACGGCGCCCTCGTAGCATAGGTACGGCATTGCGCAGGGCAGCGTCACGGTCATGCGTTTGGCAGCCTCGTAGCCGGATCGGAAGAATTTCCCCAGTGCTTTCCCGTGCACGCCGGTCAGATCGCCGCAAAAAAAGCAGCCCCGCACCGTCAGATGCCGCAGCGACTTGACTTCGTGTGCAAGCCCTGCAAGCTCGTCAAGTGAAACGGTGTTATCCTTACGCGGCAGATCCGGTGCCTGCAAGCGAAGCCCGACCTTGACAACGCCGTCGAAATCAGCCTGTGCCACTGCGAGGTCGAGAGCCTGCAGGTCCTCCAAGCTGCCCGCCACAAAGCGGCAGCTGCCCAGCACTGCTCCAACACCTGTGTCAAATGGCACGGGATAGAAGATCGTTTCCGGTAAAAAGCCGCGTGCCTGTGCGTACAAGACCTCTGCGCTGGTCTGCGCCAGCACACCACCCTCCGGTGCTGCTTCTGCAATGCCGCGCAGCACCCGCAGCGCAGGCCGCTGTTTGATCCAATTGCTCATTCTGTGTTTCCCTTTCCCGAAGATGGATTTATTTTACTGCGTTTTCACGAAAAAAGCAAGAAAACGATCATACTATTCGACCCAGTTTTCTTTATCTATGTTGATCGTTCTCCGGGCATCTGGAGATAACTGTATGCGGATCGGTCAAGCGGGATCACCGAAATAATAACGCACTCGTGGAGAATAATAACGGATGATAATAGAAAACACTGTTTTTCCTCTTGGGTCATGCTTCAGTGGATGGCTGCGTGCTTGTAAGTATCGTGTGTTGATGATAACGAAATGATAACAAACCGTGCTTTTTTTGCACCCCGGGCGGCACAAGGCATCCCCCGCCTCGATGAACGAAAATCCCTTATTTTCTGCGGATTTCCCGGTATTTGTTAACATTTCCCGATACAAACCGGAAAGCATTCATTCACTTTCAGGTTCTAGTGTCCACTCCGGACGTGCGGGTTCAACTCCCGCCTCGCGCACCAAACCCCTCAAATCTTCGGATTTGAGGGGTTTTTCTTGTTATCACGTTCATTTTTTGATTCTTTTCCAAAAACAGTCGTTAGATGAAACTGCCCTTTTGGACGCCAGATTATTGAAGCACGAAAAGAGGACTTTTTCATGCGCAGAACCACGATCTTCTCATAGCAAACCAAGAGGAACAAGAAAAGAGCAGATTTGCGGAAATAGGGATCTGTACGCCAAGCTTGCACTTTGCAATCCGATGTGATATGATAACCTGTGTACAGAACAGATCATAATAACAGGAGGACGATCATGCAAATGCCAAAACTGGTACGCCAAAACGATAAAACCATTCTGTCCGTCAACGGCAGGCCCTTTGTGATGATTGCAGGTGAGGTGCACAATTCCGATGCCTCCTCGCCGGAGTATATGGAGGGCATCTGGAAAATTGCCGACGAGCTGGGGCTGAACGCTCTGCTGCTCCCTGTGAGCTGGGAGCTGATTGAGCCGGAGGAGGGCCGCTTCGACTTCTCCATCCCCCGGGCTCTGATCCTGCAGGCCAGACGCTGGGGCAAAAAGATCGGCTTTTTGTGGTTTGGCAGCTGGAAAAACGCCGAGTGTATGTACGCCCCGGCCTGGGTCAAGACCGATCTGACCCGGTTCCGCCGGGCACAGATCGAGAAGGGCAAAAACAAGGCCGGAAGGGAAATTTCACCCTCCATCCCGATGAAGCTGCCCTATACCAGCATCTCCTATCTGTGTCATGAGGCGATGCGGGCGGATGCAAAGGCCTTTGCCGCCTTGATGCGCTTTCTGCGCGAGTTTGATTCTGACGACGCCACGGTTATCTCCGTCCAGGTAGAAAACGAGACCGGGCTGCTGGGCGCCGCCCGTGAGGTCTCCGATGAGGCGGACGCCGCCTTTGCCGCCCCTGTCCCGGCGGATTTCGTCAGCTACATGAGAGCCCATACCGATACCATGGTGCCGGACGTCAGGGACGCGGTGCGCTCCGGCGCAGAGAGCGGCAGCTGGGCAGAGGTCTTCGGCCCCGTGGCCGAGGAGATCTTCAGCGCCTATCACATTGCGGGTTTTGTGAATGAGGTGGCTAAGGCGGGCAAGGCGGAGTATCCGCTGCCCATGACCGCCAACTGCTGGCTGGACAAGGGCGGGAAACCTGGAAGCTATCCCACCGGCGGCCCGGTATCGCGTATGCATGAGGTGTGGAATTTCCGCGCCCCCATGATCGATGTTTTCTGCCCGGATATCTATGTGCCCGGCTTCCTGGAGGTCTGTGAAGAGTACATCCGCCGGGGCGCACCCCTGTATATCCCGGAGTGCGCCACCCACAGCTATTGCGCCCCGCGTCTGGTTTACGCCGTGGGCCACCATCATGCAATCTGCTATGCGCCCTTTGGCTTTGACGACATCGGCAAGCCCTTTACCGCCGTGCAGGGCTTCCTCTTCGGCATGGATGTCAATGACCCCGCGCTGAAAACGCCCCAGAGCTATGAGGAATATGGTCAAACCGCCAAGCTGCTGCAGGGCCTGCTGCCTCTCATCGGGGAAAAGCTGGGCTCCGGCGATCTGGATGCCGTCTGCGCAGAGGCAGGCTCGCTGGGAGGAATGACCCTTGGCGGCGTCCGCGTCACAGCGGCCTTTCAAAACCAGATGCAGCCCCGGGGCGACGGCTACTGCCTGTGCCTGCGCAAGGGGGACGAGTTCTATCTGCTGGGCAACGCCTGTACGGTCTCTCTTTCCTCTGCGGACCCCGAGAAGGAAAACCTGGATCTGCTGCTTGCGGAGGAGCTCTCCTTCGACGAAAACGGAAATTATAAAATCGGCCGCCGGCTGAACGGCGACGAGACCGCGCACCTGGCCTTTGACCGGCCGGGCCTGCTGCGCCTAAAGGTATTCTGCTATTCCTGATCCCACGCAAAAAGCAAGGACGGACAGCGCCTGCGCTGCCCGTCCCTGTTGTATTTGGTTACGCCTCACAAATCGGGATGGCAATGTGCGTATCCTCTGTGCGCAGAATCAGCTCGCCCGCATCTCCTGCGCGCACAACAGCCAGGGCCCGGCCGGGGATGGCGTTGGTGCCCCGCCAGGCTGCCTTTGCCGGCGGAGTATCGTGGTTGACGGGCTGCACGCAGATGGCAGGCCCATTCAGCCGGCCCCACACAGCGCCTGCCCAGAAGAGCTCCCCCGTGGGGTTGCCCAGGATGTCAAAGGCGCCGGTGTCCGCCAGCAGCCAGGAATAGGGCTTGTTGAAGCCGATGCCGTCCGGGCTATAGGCCCAGGCGCCGATGCCGGCCTCGCCGATGTAGTCCCAGGCCGTCCACATAAAGTCGCCGATCAGATAAGGCAGCTCTTTCACCATGGCCCAGTTCTTCGGCAAATCCTGGGGGAAGGTCTCGCTGCCCACAATTACCCGGTCCGGGTGGACTTCCTTTTCCAGGGGATAGCGGCCGGAGGCGTAGTTGTAGCCAGCAATGTCCAGGGCGTCCAGCACCGGGGAGGTGATCCGGTCGGATTCCGCATCATCCGCACCGTGGTTCATACCACTGCCCACACCGGCGGCAATCTCGTTGAATTTGGTGCTGTCCATCAGCCCCTCCTCGGGGTGGTAGCTGTCGCCTCTGGCGCTGCCCGCCAGAATCACCAGATTGATCCCTGCCGTGACCGGGCGGGTGGAATCCAGATGGTGCAGGATGGAAACCAGCGCTTTTGCCGCCGCAACACCCTCGTCCCGCCCGGGCTCCGTCACCTCATTGCCGATGGAGTACATCAGCACTGAGGGGTGGTTAAAGTCCCGCCGCACCATGGCCTCCAGGTCGGAAACATGGTTCTCCCGCCAGCTGGCGGCATAATCGAAGGGGTTCTTGTGGGCATACCACATATCCCAGCCCTCGTCCATCACGTACATACCAAGGTGTTTTTCCACTAAAAAAGCGAAAATCATCCGGGCCTGCAGCGACCCTTCTGCGCCAAAGCCTGTCCTGCTCTCCGGGCGGGCATCCCCGCGGCGGCCAACCGGTGATTTCCACCCGGCACAGACAGCGACTGTCATCTCCGTAAGCCTGCGCGTTCGAAAATCCACCACCCGGAAAACAGGCGCGCTGCAACGTAGCGGTAAAAAAATACACCGGCTTTCCCCGAAAAAAGGGGTTGGCCGATGTCTGTATTTGTGGTAATATTATGCCGTGAAAAAACAATCCCACAACAGCGAAGGCACGCTGCAGCATGACCTTGCGCATCAAACGCAAATCGGCATTGCGGTCAAGTTCACCGCCTGTGACGGTCACCGCTGCCGGATTGTTCGGAGTCATCCGCTGCCCGGTATGCAGAGGGCGTCATGCCGTACTGCCTGCGAAAGGTCTCGGAAAAGTGGCTTTGGGAGCAGAACTGCAGCCGGGCGCCGATGGACTGAATCTCCTCCTGGGAGGTCCTTAGCAGATGGGCCGCCCGCTCCAGCCGCCGCAGGCGGATGTACTCGCTGGGGGCCTGGCCGGTCTCCTGCTTGAATTTCCGGCTGAGATAGTAATCTGCATAACCGCTGTGCTTTGCCAGCACAGACAGGGGCAGAGGCTCCTCCAGGTGCAGCTCAATGTAATCGCAGCAGCTCCGGATGGGGCGGCTGAGGCCGCCCAGGCGCAGATTGTGAACCCGTTGGATATAGTCCTCCTGCATGGGGGTGGCAATCTCCACCAGGTCGGAGATGGACCTGCAGGCCTCAATGCTCTGAAAATAGCGGTCTGAGAGGGAGTAGCTGACCTCCGGGTCCAGCCCGCCCTCCATGGCAGCCCTGGAAAACAGCACCACGCAGGTGATGACGGCGTTTTTCATATGCCGCAGGGGGTCGTCATTGCTGAGCTTGCCCATGGTGCCGGACATACTCAGCCGGTCCATCTGCCGGCGGAAGTTTTCAATATCCCCCTCCCGCACCATCCGCACCATTTCCTGCTCCATGGCATAGGTGCCGTGGGCATCGCCCCGGGGCTGCCGGGCCCCTTCATGTGCTTGTGCTGCGGCTGCCTCATAGCGCAGATCGCTGACTTGGACTTTCTGCCCGGTCACGCAGTAGTGGAGCATGATGGCGTACTCAAATACCCGGGACAGGGAGATCACCGGCAGCTCCCGCAGAAACTGCCGGGCTTCTGCCAGCAGGGCACTGCCAAGATGGAGGCTGTTGAGTTGGGCGTCCAGAGTGCGGGGCACCCCGCTGTCCAGAAACAGAGGGCCCAGCACGTAGGAGCGCAGCAGCTGTCCCTGGTCCAGCAGGGGCTGCACCACCCAAAGCAGGCCAATGTCGTTGGTCAGCAGGATTGGGGGGTCTGCCGGCTCCGGGAGGAACCGGTCCGGCTTTCCACCCCACAGCACGGAAAACAGATTGCTGACGGTGACGAATTTGTTCATGGGTATGATCATTGACCGCACGAAGACCCGGCAGGGCAAGGTCCGCCCGTGGATTCTGATTGCCGGGCCGTGTGTGACCCTGTCCGGTATCATGCTCTATGTGGTGCCGAAGATGAGCACCATGGGCCAGGCCATCTGGATTGCCGCCAGCTACAACCTCTACTTTGCCTTTGCCTTTCCGATGTATAATATGACCCAGTCCCTGCTGGTGCCGCTCTCCACCCGCAACACCAAGCAGCGTGACGGCCTTGCCATGTTTATGAGCATGGGCCAGTCGATGCTGCCCGGCGCGCTGGTGTACATGGTGTTCCCCCTGGTTTTCCTGCCCATGATGGGCGCAGACCAGGCCGCCTGGGCCAGGGTTATGGGCATTATCTCCTGCCTGTTCCTGCCCGGCGCCATTTTGCAGTACTATTTCACCAAGGAGCGGGTATCCGAGGACGCCGCCGCGGGCCATGAGCAGACGGTCTCCCTGGTTCAGCAGATCAAGACCTGCTTCTCCGACAAATACTGGCTGTATTATTTTGCCATTTTCTTCTTCTATCAGCTTGGCATGAACGTCTATTCCGTGGCCCTGAACTTCTACGCCAACTACGTCATGGGCACCTACAACGACGGCTCCACCCTGACCATTCTGAACGCCATCGGACAGGCGCCGCTGGGTCTGGGCGTGTTCCTCCTCTGGCCCATTGCAAGGAAGTTCGGCAAGCGCTGGACCTTCTATGTGGGGATGCTGATTGCCTTTGCCGGCAGCCTGACGGCCTTCTTCTTCCCCCGGCCGGAGAACATGGGCATCGTCCTGGCTGCGTTGGCGGTCAAATCCTTCGGTATGCTGCCCACCTACCTGTTTGCCGGCATGATGGCGGACGCCATGGACCACATTGAGTGGGAGCGCGGCTACCGCTGCGACGGCTTCACCGCTACCATGAACAGCGTCATGCTGACGATTATGGCTGGTGTTGGCACCACCATTTTCAACGCCGGTCTCGGTGCCGACAAGGCGGGCGGCTACGTGGCCCCGCTGACCGGCAACTCCCTGAGCGAGATTTTCGGCAGGATTTCCGCCGGTGGCCTCACCGCGCAGCTGGCCCAGGATGCCTACAAGGCAAATGCGGACGGTGTGTTCACGGTGGGCGTGCAGCAGACCCCGCAGGTCATCAGCTGGCTCAACGTCTGCGTGATGCTGATTCCCGCAATTGCCTGCCTGATTTGCGCCGTGTTCGGCTATTTCAACGACGTGGGCGAAAAGATTCCGCAGATCTCCAAGGATATCCAGGAGCGCCACCGCAAGGAGGCCGAAGCCAGAGGCGAGGTTTATGTCTCTCCTGAGGAGAAGGCACAGAAGGAAGCCGAAGAGAGCGAGCGCATGGCCGAGGAAATCCGTGTGAAGGAGCTTCGGGAAAAGTGCGCCAAGAAGGGCCTGGACTTCGAAACGGAAAACAAGAAGTATCTTGACGCCTTGGCGGCCAAGAAAGCCAAGGCAGAGAGAAAGAACAAGAAATAATCACCGCTGACAGAGGCGGCGGCCTGCGCCGCCGCCCTGTTCGCCAATGTAAGGAGATCACGATGAAATTGAACGACTATGAAATCAAGCACGCGGAGACAGTCCGCCATCTTGCCCCGGAATGCACAGTGCTGCTGAAAAAGGACGGCTCCTTTCCGCTGCCGGCGGCCGGGAAGCTTGCGCTTTACGGCGCGGGTGCAAGGCGTACGGTCAAGGGCGGCACCGGCTCCGGCGAGGTAAATTCCCGGTATTTTGTTACCGTTGAGGAAGGTCTGGAAAAAGCCGGCTTTACTGTCACCACCAAGCCCTGGCTGGACGCCTGGGACGAGACGGTCAAGGCAGCCCGTAAGGCTTTTGCCGAAGAAATTCGCGCCAAAGCGAAGAAGAAGCACATTCCCGCCGCCCTGTATGGTATGGGTGCCGTGATGCCCATGCCGGAATACAGCTTCCGCCTGTACGGCGACGGCGATACGGCCATCTACGTGCTCTCCCGCATCTCCGGCGAAGGCGCAGACCGCGCCCCGGTGAAGGGGGATATCCTGCTCACAGATTCGGAGATCCGGGATATTCTGCTGCTCAACGACCGCTATGCCAGGTTTATGTTGGTGCTCAACGTAGGCGGGCCTGTGGATCTCAGCCCGGTCGCCGGGGTGAAGAACATCCTGCTGCTCTCTCAGCTGGGCACTGAGACCGGCCATGTGCTGGCGGATCTGCTGCTGGGCAAAAGCTATCCCTCCGGTAAGCTCACCACCACCTGGGCCTCCTGGGAGGACTATTCCAAAATCGGCGAGTTCGGCGACCAGGATGAGACCCGCTATCGCGAGGGTGTCTACGTCGGCTATCGGTATTTTGACGCAGCCGGCAAGCGGCCGCTGTTTCCCTTCGGCTTCGGCCTGGGCTACACAGCCTTTGAAACCATACTTGTAAACGCCGATGAGAACACCGTTACCGTTGCGGTAACAAACACCGGCACATACCCCGGCAAGGAGACGGTGCAGCTTTACGTGGCTGCCCCGGCGGGCAAGCTGGACCAGCCGCCCCGCAAACTTGTCGCCTTTGCAAAAACGAAGGAGCTCGCACCCGGTGAGCAGCAGACACTGACCGTGGCCTATGACCTGCGAAGCGCGGCCTCCTACGACGAAGCGGCCGCCGCCTTTGTCCTGGAGCCCGGCGACTACACTGTGCTGGTGGGGCAAACCCCCGCCGTGACGCTGCGGCTGGACAGGCTGGCGGTGCTGCAGCAGCTCCGCAGTGCACTGGGTACGCCGGACTTCACCGACTGGAGGCCGGAGGTATGCAAGACAATTCCCGCGGCGGACACGGTCATTCCGATCTTGGCGGAAAGCTTTATGACTGATACGGTCCAATATGACAAGCCCGCTCAGGTCGATCCCATCATGGACGACCTGACCAACGAGGAGCTGGCCTATCTCAACACCGGCCTGTTCGATCCCAAGGGCGGCATGGCCAGCATGATCGGCAACGCCGCCTCCACGGTGGCCGGCGCGGCAGGGGAGACGGCGCATATCCACGGCTTCCCCTGGCTGGTGATGGCGGATGGCCCCGCCGGTCTGCGCATCAGCCGGGACTACTACGAGGACGAGAAGGGCATCCACCCGCTGGGCGACACCATGCCCGAGAGCATTCTTGCGCTATTAAGCCCCATGCAGCGCAAATTCATGGCGCTGCTAAACAAACCGAAGAAACACCCCGGACAGACCAAGCACCAGTTCTGCACCGCCATCCCCATCGGTACCGCCATTGCCCAGAGCTGGAGCCCGACCCTGGCCGAGATGCTGGGAGATCTGGTGGGTGACGAGATGGAGCGCTTCGGCATCCATCTGTGGTTGGCCCCGGCCCTGAACATCCACCGGGACATCCGCTGCGGCCGAAACTTTGAGTACTATTCTGAGGATCCGCTGCTCTCCGGCAAATTCGCCGCCGCCATCACCCGGGGGGTGCAGGCCCATCCCGGCTGCGGCACCACCATCAAGCATTTCACAGTCAACAACCAGGAATACAACCGCATCGGCAGCAACAGCCAGGTCTCTCAGCGGGCCATGCGGGAGATTTACCTGAAGGGCTTTGAACTCTGCGTAAAGGAGAGCCAGCCCCACGCGCTGATGACCTCCTACAACCTGCTCAACGGCGTCCATACCTCCGAGCGGAGGGATCTGATTACCGACATTCTCCGTGCCGAGTGGGGCTATGAGGGGATCGTGATGACAGACTGGGTGATCGACGCGGTGAAACAGGTGCGAAATCCCAAGCATCGCAACGCCCTGTCCGACCGTGTGGCGGCCGCAGGGGGCGATCTGTTCATGCCCGGTGGCAAGAGAGACTGGAAAGCCATTATGGACGCGCTGAAAAACGGGACGTTGGAGCGCCGGCAGCTGGAGGAAAACGTCACCCGGGTGTATCACATGGCAAAGAAGCTGACGGAGGTGCGTTGTGACTGAATTTTTGATTGGCGCGGCAACCGCCGCCCACCAAGTGGAGGGCAACAACATTCACAGCGACTACTGGGTGATGGAGCATGTGAAGCATTCAGACTTTACAGAGCCCAGCGGCCCGGCCTGCGATCACTACAACCGCTATGAAGAGGATATCCGCCTGCTGGCGGAGGCCGGCTGCAGCGCCTACCGCTTTTCCATCGAGTGGGCACGGATCGAGCCGGAGGAAGGACGCTTTGATCAGGCAGAGATTGCGCACTACCGCAGGGTGCTGGACTGCTGCCGGGGGTACGGCGTCACCCCCATCGTCACGCTGATGCACTTTTCCAGCCCTGCCTGGCTGATTGCCAAGGGCGGCTGGGGCACAGCAAAGGTCGCCGGGTACTTTGCCCGCTATGCCCGGTTCGTGGCCGAGCAGCTGGGCAACCGGCTGCCTTACATCTGCACCATCAACGAGGCCAACATGGGCATTCAGCTCAACAAGGTCATTCAAGACATGATGAAAGCCGGCAAGCGCCGGGAGGGCGGCGTGCAGGTGGGCCAGAACAACGGCCTGGACATGAAGAGCATCCTGCTTGGGATGGTAGAGCAGGGGAGAGCCTTCCGGGTGAATCCACTCAAAATCAACTCCTTCCTCAAGCCCCGGAATGAGAAAACCGAGCGCTTTGTCATGCAGGCCCATGAAGCCGCACGGCGGGCAATCAAAACTGTGCTTCCCGGCTCCAAGGTTGGTCTGACCCTGTCACTGTTTGACTATCAACCTACAGCAGCGGGAAAGGACGCCGCAGCCAGGCTTTGGCATGAGGACTTTGGCTGGTACTTACCCTTTATCCGGGAGGACGATTTCCTGGGCGTACAGAATTACTCCCGGAAAATAGTAGACGAGAACGGTGTGCGGGAGCCTGCCCCAGACGCGCCGCTCACCCAAATGGGTTATGAGGACTATCCCTGTTCCATTGGCAACGTGCTCCGCCGGGTGGCCAGAAGCTTCCCCGGCGAGCTGATGGTGACCGAAAACGGCATCGCAACCGAGGATGACGCGCGCCGCTGCGCATTCATCAAGGAGGCTTTCACCTCCGCCCTGGCGGCAAAGGAGAGCGGTGTGCCGGTGACAGGCTATCTGCACTGGTCTCTGCTGGATAATTTTGAGTGGCAGGCAGGCTATGCCAAGACCTTCGGCCTGATTGCCGTGGACCGAAACACACAGACAAGAACCCCGAAGGCGAGCCTTGCCGTTTTGGGGGCAATGAAGGAGGCAGTACAATGAAAAAACAATCCTTTTGCAAAAACTGGCTTTGTAACGGGAGCCCCGTCACCCTGCCCCATGACGCCATGCTCCACACCCAGCGTCGGGCCGACGCCCCCAGCGGCAGCGCAGGAGCCTTCTTTGCCGAGGGCAGCTGGGTTTATGAGAAGAAGTTTGAACGCCCCGAAGCAGAGCATGTGCTGCTACAGTTTGAGGGCGTGTACAAGAACGCAAAGGTCTTTCTCAACGGCAAGCAGGCCGGCGGCGCGGCCTACGGCTATATTCCCTTCTGGATTGATGCCGACGAATACCTGGTAGACGGGGAAAACACCCTCCGCGTGGAATGCGCGGTGCAGCATCCGGATTCCCGCTGGTACTCCGGCGCGGGCATCTACCGCCCGGTCTGGCTCTGGACCGGCCCTAAGAACAGCATCGAGCCGGAGCGCGTCCGTGTCTCCACCCTGGGGATCGACCCGCCCCGGATTCTGTTGGAGAGTGAAAGTCCTGTCCGTGCGGAAGCAGAGGGCATTTCCGGCGAGGGCACCCGGATCGAGCTGGAGCTGCCCGGCGCGGCGCTCTGGTCCGCGGAGACTCCGGCGCTCCACACCCTTCACCTCAGAACGGCAGATGACAGCCTTGATATCTGCTTCGGCATCCGCAAAATCGAGTGGTCCGCCCGGGGCCTTCTGGTGAACGGCAAAAGCGTGAAGCTCCGGGGCGGCTGCATCCACCACGACAGCGGCATTCTGGGCGCCGCCACCTACGACGAGGGGGAGTGGCGCAGAGTCCGCAGGCTGAAGGAAGCCGGCTTCAACGCCATCCGCTCCGCCCACAACCCCTGCTCCCGGGCCACTTTGGAGGCCTGCGACGGGCTGGGCATGTACGTGATGGACGAGGCCTGGGATATGTGGTACAAGCCCAAGAACAAATACGACTATTCCGGCCAATGGCAGGCCAACCATCTGGAGGACCTGACCGCCATGGTCCGCCGGGACTTCAATCACCCCTCGGTGCTGCTGTACTCCATCGGCAATGAGGTCTCGGAGCCCGCCAAGGAAAAGGGCATTGCCGCCGCCAAGGAAATGGTATCCCATCTGCACCGGCTGGACCCCACCCGTCCCGTCTCCGGCGGCATGAATCTGATGATCCTCAGCCGCAGTGCCAAGGGCAAGGACATCTACGACGAGAACGGCGAGGGCCGGGATGAGAGCAAGGACAAGAAGGCCGCCGGCATGAGCAGCACCATGTTCAACCTCATGGCATCCATGGTGGGCACCGGAATGAACAAGGCCGCCAACGGCAAGAAGGCCGACGCCATTTCTTCTCCGGTGCTGGACGCCCTGGACATTGCCGGCTACAACTACGCCTCCGGCCGTTATCCCATGGAGGGCAAGGCCCATCCGAATCGGCTGATCTTCGGCTCCGAGACCTTCCCCCAGGACATCGCCAAAAACTGGGCCATGGTGGAGCAGTACCCCTATCTCTGCGGCGACTTTATGTGGACGGCCTGGGACTATCTGGGCGAGGCTGGCATCGGCGCCTGGGCCTACACGCAGGACGGCACCGGCTTCAACAAGCCCTATCCCTGGCTTCTGGCCGACACCGGCGCCATGGACATTCTGGGCGACCCCAACGGCGAGCTGTTCCATGCCGCGGCGGTATGGGGGACGATTCCGGGTCCCCGGATCTGCGTTCAGCCCCTGGGTCGGGGCCGCAAGCCCGCCAAGGCAGTCTGGCGGGGCACCAACGCCATTCCCTCCTGGTCCTGGAAGGGCTGCGAGGGTGAGACCGCTGTCGTGGAGGTCTACGCCAAGGCCGCGAAGGTGACCCTTTGGCTGAACGGAAAAGAGCTTGGCACCAAAGCTGTGAAGGACTGCAAGGCCACCTTCAAGGTCCGATACGCCCCCGGCACCCTGAGCGCCGCCGCCTATGACGCCGGCGGCCGGGAAATCGGCCGGGACGAGCTCCGCAGCGCCGAAGGAAAGCTGAAGCTCACCGTGATCAAAGAATCCGAGCACGCCAAGCCAGGCGAAATCGTCTACATCCCCGTGATGCTGACAGGGGAGAACGGAGCCGTGGAATCCAACTCCGACCGCAAGCTCCGGGTGACTGCCAAGGACTGCGAGCTGCTGGCCTTCGGCAGTGCCAACCCCCGCACCGAGGAGCGCTTCGACGCAGGGGAGTACACTACCTATTACGGACGTGCCCTGGCCGTTGTGCGGGCCGGCGAGGACGGCTGCACCGCATTGACGATTCAAGAGATGAGAGCATGAAAGCAATCCATTTACAGGTTGATTACCTGACCGCCCCCCTAGGGCTGGGTAATCCCAAGCCCCGGTTCTATTGGAACTGCGAGGGCGGCGTCCGGCAGACCGCCTGGCAAATCGTCTGCACCCGCGGCGCGGACCTGGTCTGGAACAGCGGCAAGGTTGCATCCGCCTCCATGACCCATATCCCCTATGCGGGCAAGCCCCTCCGCAGCCGGGACCTGATAGAGTGGAGCGTCACCCTCTGGGACGAAAACGACGAACCCGACGAAGAAAGTGCCAGCTGCTTTGAGCTGGGACTGCTGGACCAGAGCGATTGGAAAGCAAACTGGATCTCCGGCAATTACAAGCCCGACCCCAGGCGCCGCTATCCCGCGGACTGCTTCAAAAAAGATTTTTCCGCCAAGAAGGTCGTCAAGGCCCGGCTCTACGCCAGCGCCAGAGGCCTCTATGACGTGACGCTCAACGGCCGGCGCATCGAGGACTTCCTCCTGGCTCCCGGCATGACGGACTACCGCCAGCGGATCCAATATCAGACCTACGACGTGACAAAGTATATCCGGGAGGACAATACCCTGGAGCTGCGGCTGGCGGACGGCTGGTTCCGGGGCAGCGTGGCGGCCTATGGGGCCACCAACGTCTTCGGCACCCAGACCAGCGTCATCGCCCAGCTGGAGCTGAGCTACGAAGACGGCAGCTCCGAAACAATCTGCACCGACGAAAGCTGGGCCTGGTCCAACGACGGCCCCATCCGCTTTGCGGACCTGAAGGACGGCGAGGTGTACAACGCCAACATGCGGCCCTCCTATGCCGGAAGGGCCTTGGCGGTGGACCCGCCGGAGGGTGTGGAGCTTTGCGCCTCCGACAACGTACCGGTGACGGAGCACGAGCGCTTCACCCCGACCCTGCTGCCGGGCAAGGTGCTGGACTTCGGGCAGAACATCGCCGGCTATCTGGAATTCACCGTCAAAGGCAAGCCCGGCCGGCAGCTGCGGATCGTCTGCAGCGAGCTGTATGACGAGAAAACGCAGGCTGTGATCCGAAACGCGGTAGAAACAAAACCTGCCGCCGGCTGGACCCAGCCGAAGTTCATCAAAAAGCTGATGACCAACACGGTCAGCGGCGAAACCGTCGAAACGCCTTTACAGGAAATCCTCTTCACCTGCTCCGGTGGAATGGATCACTACAAGACCTCCTTTGCCGTCTTCGGCTTCCGCTATGCCCAGGTGTTTGGGAATCTCGAGATCGATCCCGGGGAGTTCAAGGCAATCGCGGTCTATTCCGACCTGGAGCAGACCGGAGACTTCTCCTGCTCCAACGAGCTGGTAAACAAGCTGCTGCGGAACACCCGCTGGTCCATGAAGGGCAACTTCCTGGACCTGCCCACCGACTGCCCCACCCGGGAGCGTCTGGGCTGGACCGGCGACGCCCAGGTCTTCTACGACACCGGGGCATATCTCATGAACACCGCTCCCTTCTTCTCCAAGTGGCTCCGGGATTTGCGGGACGCACAACTGAAAACCGGCCTGCTGCCGGCGGTGGTGCCCATGACCGGCGTGGAAATGATGTACAAGGCCACCGGCTCCTCCGTGGGTTGGGCGGACGCGGTGTATCTGATCCCCTACCGCCAGTGGAAGCGGTACGGCGACCTGGCCGCTCTGCGAGACAACTGGCCCATGATGAAGCGCTACGCCGACTACCTGCTGGCCCATCTGGAACAGGACGGCCACTATGAAAAGGGCGTCCACCTGGGGGAGTGGCTGGAGCCGGTGGAGTTCCGGGACAAGGTCTACGGGGCCAAGGCCAAGCACCCGGAGGAGTGCACCGCCTACCTGTACCTGGCCATGACCACCATGGCGGAAATCGCAGACGTTCTTCTGGCTTCGACCGTAGTGGCCGCTGACCCCAGCGGCCATACCGACCCGACCAGGGAATACATTGCAAAGCTCCGCTCCTGCGCCGAGACTGCAAAGCAGGTTTACGCAAAATACGCCGAACCTGACACCAATCGCCCCGCCAAGCTGGTGCGGCCCCTGGCCCTGGGCCTGTACGAGGGCGAGACCAAAGCTGCCGCCCAAAAACGGCTTGCCAAGGCGGAGGAGGCCTTCGGATACCGGGTGGGCACCGGCTTCCTGTCCACGCCCTTCCTGCTGCCCATGCTCACCGAGGCGGGAGAAATCGAGACCGCCTACAGGATTCTGGAAAACACCGACAAGCCCGGCTGGCTCTACGAGGTGAAACAAGGCGCCACCACCGTCTGGGAGACCTGGGAGGGCTATACCGGCGACGGCGCTTCCGGCAGCCTGAACCACTATTCCCCCGGGGCCGTCTGCCAGTGGCTGTTTGATACCGTGGCGGGCATCCGGGTGGCCGGGGAGAACCGCTTTGAAATCGTGCCAATCCCCGGCGGCAGCCTGACCCACGCCGAGGCCAGCTACCGCAGCCTCTACGGGACCGTGAAGAGCCGCTGGGAAAAGACAGAGACCGGAATCAAGTTCACGGTGTCCATCCCTGCCAACTGCACCGCAGTCATCCGTCTGCCGGGGGGTCGAACCGAAACAGTCACAACGGGGGAATATGAATATGCCGAATCCATTTAAGTGAGCCTTCATCGGCGCTGGGACCCTGGGGGCCAGCGTGGCCAAGGAGATTACCAAGTCCGGACGCCACGAAATCGCCTCTGTTTACGTACGCAATCCCGAAAAGCGGGCTGCCTTTGCCAAGCAGTATAGCGCCCTGGCTGCCAAAACTCCGGAGGAGGCGATTTCCACGCCAAATGTGGATGCGGTCTATATCGTCACACCCCATACCACCCACTGTGTCCCAATGCAAACGCCTGCAGTTCAACCGATCAACGGTTGTTCTGCAGGCGTTTGCTGTTATGCGGTGCCGGACGGGCAGATGCTGCAGTCCGTAAAACGATGATAAATCGATTTTTTGGAAGATCGGTATTATGAGCCAACATCCGGCGGCGCGATGTCCAGCTCGATCCGCTTTTCGGTGCTCCACTCGGCCCAGTCCCAATAGAACTCCTGGTACGACTTGCCAAGGTCCTGCTCCATATCCGACGGGCTGTGGCTCCATACGGCGGCGATTTTCTCCAGGCCGAAGCGCTCGACCAGATAACACATCATGCTGCCGGCCTCGTAGTAGGAGGCTGTGGTGTACATGGGCTCCTGAAGCTGCCGCTCGTTTTTCTCCATCGGTGCGCTGTAGACGGTGGGATACTGCATCCCGATGGCATACTCCGAACGCAAAAGCTCTGCCATGCCGACGTACAGCCGCATGGGGTCGACTGTGCCCTCGTCCTCATCCCAGATCCGGCGCTCCAGCGCCAGCGCCTTTTCCTCCGCGCTGACATTCCGGTATGCAGCCCGGGCGCAGGCGTTGTGACACGCAAAGTTTGCCACGTATTCCGCAACGGCCTCGGCGTAAAAGCCCTCGCTGATCGGCTGTGCACAGCAGCTCATGGTCAGATAGTGGACATACTCGTGCAGCAGATTCACTGCTGCCGCATCCCAGCCGTGGAACAGCCGGATCGACCGGTTAAAGGTGGAATAGTAGGCCCCAAAGCGGTCTGCACCCTCGGCGTTCCCGCTGAAATCGGTGTAGATGTTCACCGGCGGAATTTCGGCGTCCAGGAAGCCGGACAGCAGGCTGCGGGCGTCGGCAAAATCCTGTTCCGCAAACCGCAGCAGCTGATCAAAGCCGTCCAGGTATGCATCCTCTCCCAGCAGCTCCATGTCCGCTTTGGACAAGTACCAGGTCGCGCTGTCGGTGCGCACCAGATAGGGGTAGCTTGCGTTGTTGCGCTGGGAATTCTCCTCCAGCGTGAATGAACGGCCCCCGGACGAATTGGAAAGGGGCTTTGCCGCAAAGCATACCAGCAGCACAAGGCCGGCCAGCAACGCAGCCAGAATCGCCCAAAACGCAGACTTTTTATAGTTCAGCACCGCCTTGACGCGGGTTTTTACAGAGGTTTCCCCAAAGGCCACAGGGCAGGCGGCAGGGAGGCGGCCGGCGCTGCAGTTCAAAAGTGTCTGGGAATACGCCGCACGCTCTGCCGGCTCGAGGGTGCGGATCACCTTCTCGTCACAGGCCAGCTCCATATCCCTGCAAAACAGCCGGTAGGCCAGCAAGCAAAGGGGGTTAAACCAGTGCAGGCTCAGAATCAGAAAGCCCAAGGGCTTCCAAATATGGTCCAGGCGGCTAAGGTGCGCCCGCTCATGGGCCAGCACACAGCCCCGCGCCTCCTCGCTGAGGGAGGACGGGAGATAGATCCTGGGGCGAAGAATTCCGAAGATGAACGGTGTTTGCAGGATGTCGCAGAGGAATACGTTTCCATCCAGGCGGATGGATGCGGCCAGCCGTTTTTGCAGCAGCATCGCGCTGGCAGCCGCATACAGCAGCATGCCTGCCAGACCCGCCAGATAGAGATATGTCAGCAGGGGCACAGACACGCCGCAGCCGGCCGGCGCGGCATTGGGCACGCCCGCGCTGTCTGTCGGGGTCGCCGCAGGCGCCTGCGGCGCCTCGTCCAGGCCCAGGTCCACCTCCAGCAGGGGTTCCGCACCCTCTCCGGCGGAGCGGAAGAGCTCCACCTCGCCGCTCTCATTCAGAATGGCCGGCGCCGCGCGGAAGGCCGACAGGGGAGAAGGGAGGCTGACCGGACACAGCAGCCGGACCGCCACAAGTGCCCACATTGCGCAGAGGATCCAGCGCGGTGCCCTTTTGAGCAGAGCTCGCAGGAGCACCACAGCGAGAATCAGCACGCTTCCCGCGGCGCTCATGTTCAGCAGCTTCAGAAAGATCGTGTTCATTGTTCTATGCCCTCCCGATAAGTGTCGATTAGCTGTTGAAGCTCTTCAAGTTCACTTTTGGATAGGGGCTTCCGGGACGTGAAGGCAGCCAGAAACGCCGGGAGCGAGCCGGAGAAGGTTTCCTCCACGAAGCGCTCACTTTGCGCGGCGGCAAAGCCCTCTTTTGACACAAGGACCCGTACCGTGCCGTTCACATTCTGAAAGATCCCCCGTGCGCAGAGCTTCTTCAGCACCGTATAGGTGGTGGATTTCTTCCAGCCCAGTTCCTTTTCACATAGCCGCACCAAAGCCGTTGAATTGATTGGTGCGTTCTCCCAAATCAGTTCTGCAAAGCGGGATTCTACCGCTCCCAATTTTTTCTCATCCATAAATCGCCCTCCTGAGAACAGGTCTATTAACTATCAACCTCACAGATAGTCTATCATGAATAGACCTGTTTGTCAAGAGGGTATTCATTCAAGACGCTCCGTGCTGCAGAGTGGCTTTTATCATCTGCGCGAAGAACCATCAACACAGGCCGGAGATCACGCGGCAGAGAGGGCAAATTTCCTGGATCGTCCCTTCGTGGATTGACAAATCTCTCGGCTGTGTGTATAATTTAAACGGAGTTTTATGCTTGTTGGCATTCAAATTTGTGCATTTTTATGGAGGAAGGCAATGAGAGATTTAAAGCACCTGATCTTCTTTGAAAACCTGCTCCAGGAGGCGAACAACGACCTGGTCAAGCAGGCCCGGCAGGAGGGCAGGTACGCCCTGGGCTACACCTGCTATTTCATGCCGGAGGTTCTGCTGGATCTGCCGGGCTGCTTTTCGGTGCGGCTGCGGGCGCCCCGGTGCGGCTCACCGGAGATGGCCACCTACTACATGTCCAACCGCACCTGCCACTACGGCCGCAGCCTGATGGAGCGGGCTCTGGAGGGCGGCTTCAACTTTTTGGACGCGCAGCTGGCCACAGAGACCTGCACCGTCACCTGTCGCTTCCAGGAGCACCTGAAGCAGATGGATGTGATCCAAAACCCCAATTTCTTTTGCGAGTTCACCGACGTCCCCTTCAAAAAGACCGAAAACAGCTTTGTCCATTACCGCCGGCAGCTCCAGGCCCACGTCCTGGATCCTCTGCACGAAAAATTCGGCATTGACACCTCCGACGAGGCCCTGCTTGCCGCCATTGCCCAGCACAACGAGGTCTGCCGCCTGATCTCCGAAATCGGCGCCTATCGCAAGCTGGACAATCCCCCCATCACCGGCTATGAATTCCATGTGATCCAGCTGGTCAGCCTGACCTGCCCCAAGGATTTGATCCTGCCCTACCTGCGGGAAACCGCCGAGGAGCTGAAAACCCGCCAGCCGGAGCTCCGCTCGCCCTTCCGCATCCGGGTGGTGCTGGCCGGGGCCGAGAACGACGATCCCTACTTTACCCAGCTGCTGGAGAGCTGCGGCGCCCTGGTGGTGGCCGACCGCTACTGCTACGGCTCCCTTCCCGGCCGGGAGGAGATTCACGTGGCCGAGGGCCAAAGCCCCCTGGACGCCATTGCCCGGCACTACCTGTCCACCAGCATGTGTCCCCGGTTTATGCCGCAAGAGGATATGCGGGGCCGCAAGAAGTACCTGGCCGACCTGGTCCGCGAGTACCACGCCGACGGTCTGATCGTGGCCAGCAACAAGTTCTGCGAGTACTGGAGCTATGAGCGCACCATGGATGCGCTGATTTTGCCCAGAGATTTCGGCATCCCCACCTGCTCCATCGAAAAGGAATACGTCAACTCCGCGTCCGGTCAGCTGCGGACCCGCTTCCAGGCCTTTATTGAGAGCGTGGAAATCAAAAAGATCCAGGAGGGCGCCAAAAAATGAAAAAGATTGATCTGAAAAAGCTGAAACAGCTGGATGTCAAAAAACTGGCCAAGGATTTCTGGCAGGGCAAGCCCCACGGCGAGCGCCGCCTGGGCGAGCTGTACGAGGACAAAACCGGCCTGTACAAGCACAGAGAGTGGCGGGGGGTAAAGGACACCTTCTACTACTTCAACAACATCTGGCTGTACAACTACATCATGATGGTGGGCGACATCATGAAGTTCGGCGGCCCGGTGATTTTTGCCAAGGGCCTGTGGCGCTACCGATGGATGGGCCAGACCTATCTGCCCGTGCTGCACTGGTTTGACCGGGGCCTGGAGGGCCTGCGGGGCGAGGCCCTGCGCGCCTCTGCCTGGCACTACCGGGCCATGGTCTGCGTCACCATCAACCAGTTTATGAATATGTTCAAGGCCGATGCCAACCTCCACGGGGGCAAGCACAACGAGGCCTGGCATCACTCCATAGCCCATAAAGAGACGGTCTGGGGCGGCATCTTCTATCCCTGGGCGGACAAGTTCACCCACATCCCCCTGGAGATGATTCCCTACTTTGTCACCTGCCATGTGAACAACCACACGGTGCTCAACTACATTGACGCGGTGCAGTCCATCGGCCTGCCCGGCGACCCCTGCCCCATGTGCCAGGCGGAGGCGGGCCTCTTTGTCCAGGACGATATGCCCGACTATGCTCCCTTTGTCATCACCTCCAATGAGGCCTGCGACGGCTCTGTGGCCAGCACGGCCATCCAGGACTGGTTCATGAATATCCCCCTGTTTGCCATGCCCCAGCCCATGCAGTTTGACGACCCCCTGGTCCAGGAGCACTGCGCCAATGAGATCAAAGAATGCTGGCGCTTTATTGAGGAGCAGACCGGCGTGCCCTTTGACTGGGAGCAGCTGAAGAAAAACCTGGAAAAGCAGAACGAGCTCCAGCGCTTTGAGTGGGAAAAGTGGGACGTGGCCGCCAATACCAACCACTATCCCATCAACGGCGTGGCCCAGGCCCTGTACCGCATCTACCAAAGCCAGTACGGCGAGCACTACATCTGGCACGACACCGACAAGCGGGTGCGCAAGATCCTGGAAAAGTGTGTCGAGCAGCGCATCGACACCTTCCCCATGACCCGGCACCGAATGATTGCCTGGTCCTGCGCGCCGCTGTACTACTCCCACTGGTGCACCTGGGCCTACAACTGCTGGGGCCTGAACACCATTATCAACATGGACTCGCTGATGTTTGACATGGAGATCCGCACCGACAACCTGGAAAACACCGTCATGGATATGGCCAAGTACCACGAGTGGGCGCCCATGCGCCGCATGGCTGTGGGCGGCATGCACCATATCTTTGAGCTGTGGGAGAACATGGAAAAGTTCCACTGCGACATGGTCATGATGTACGACCAGCTCCAGTGCAAGGGCATGCAGGGCGTGGTAGGCCTGTTTGAGGACGAGTTCCGGGCCCGGAACATCCACGCCATCTGGATGCCCCACGCCCTGCCGGACAAGCGCACCGTCTCCCGGGCGGAGATCCGCCGGATCATCAACGATTACATGACCACCGTCATGCAGGAGGAGCCCCTGGATCCGTCCCTGCTGGACTTTGACGATTCCGAGAGCTGGTAAGCCTCGGCACAGGAGGATACAAACCATGAAAAACGCATTCAAGCTGCTGAGCAAGCTGATCGCTCTGTGCGCAGGAATATACGGCCTGCTGTTTCTGGTCTTTTACCTTGACCTGGACGGCAAGCTGCTGTTCCGCAAGGTAGAGCCCATGCTGGTAAAGCACTACGACAAGATGGAGCGCCGTGATCCCCTGAGCATGGCCTATGACGTCAATGGCTGAGCGGATGGAAAAGCACGAATTCCGGGCCCAAAGCAAGCGCCTGCTGGATCTGATGGTCAATTCCATCTACATCCACCGGGAAATTTTCCTGCGGGAGATCATCTCCAACGCCTCTGACGCCATTGACAAGCTCTCCTATCTCTCTCTCACCGACCAGAACGTGGGCCTGCGCCGGGAAGACTTTGAAATCCGCCTCACCCTGGACAAGCCCAACCGCACCCTCACCGTCAGCGACAACGGCATCGGCATGGACGAGCATGACCTGGAAGACCACTTGGGCGTCATTGCCGGCAGCGGCTCGCTGGCCTTCCGGCAGCAGCTGGAGCAGGCGGGCACCGACGAGGCGGCCAAGTCCGCCCTGATCGGCCAGTTTGGCGTGGGCTTTTACAGCGCCTTTATGGTCAGCGACCACATCACCGTCATCACTCGCAAATACGGCCAGACCCAGGCCTGGCGCTGGGATTCTGACGGGGTGGACGGCTACACCGTCGCCCCCGCACAGCGGGACAGTGTGGGCACCGACGTGATCATGCATATCCGCCCCGACGGGGAGGAGAAGGACGAGTTTGACCGGTACCTGCGGGAGTACACCATTTACAAGCTGGTGCGCAAGTACAGCGACTATATTCGCTTCCCCATCCGGATGCTTATGCCCCAGCCTCAGCTCAAGCCCGGCAGCACCAAGGAGCACCCGGAGTTTGAAGAGGTATTCGAGCTGGAGACCTTCAACTCCATGGTGCCCCTGTGGCAGCGCAAAAGGGGAGAGGTGACCCGGGAGGAGTACGACAAGTTCTACCAGGAGCAGTTTGCCGACCCTGCGCCTCCTCAGCGGGTAATCACCGTCTCGGCGGAGGGTGCCGTCACCTACAAGGCGCTGCTCTATCTGCCGTCCAAAGCCCCCCCCAAATACCACACCGACGAATTCAAGCCGGGGCTGCGGCTCTACAGCGCCGGGGTGCTGGTGATGGAGCAGTGTCCCCAGCTGCTGCCGGAGGAGTTTGACTTTATCTGCGGCGTGGTGGAGTCTCCGGATCTGAGTCTGAACATCAGCCGGGAGCTGCTGCAGCACGACCGGCAGCTGAGCCTGATCCGGGCAAGCCTGGGCAAGAAGATCAAGGCTGAGCTGGAGCGGATGCTCCGGGACGACCGGCCCGCCTATGAGACCTTCTGGAAGAACTTCGGCTTCCAGCTCAAGCTCATCGCCCTGGACAACTACGGGGCCAAGAAGGACGCGCTGCAGGATCTGCTGCTGTTCTGGTCCAACACCCGGGGGCAGCTGATCACCCTGGCGGAGTATGCCAACCGGATGCCTCCGGACCAGAAATACATCTATTACGCCGTGGGCCCCACGGTAAAGGCCATTGAGCGTATGCCCCAGACGGAGCTGCTGCGGGAGCACGGCTATGAGATCCTCTGCTTCACCGAGCGGACGGACGAGTTCATCTCAGATATGTTCCGCACCTACGCGGGCAAGCCCTTCCGCTCCGCGGCGGATGGAGACCTGGGCCTGGACGAGGAAAAGACCCAGCGGGAGGACAAGGCCCACAAGAAAACCTTTGAATTCATCAAGCAGTGCCTGGGCGACCGGGTCACTCAGGTCCAGGCCTCGGCCCGGCTGAAGAACCACCCGGTCTGTCTCAGCTCCGGCAAGGGCATTACCTTTGATATGGAGCGGTACCTCTCTGCGGTACAGCCCCAGGTGGGCATGAAGGCCAAGCGGATTTTGGAGCTGAACGTGGAGCACCCTGCCTTTCTCCGCCTGGAAAAGGCCTGCACCTCCGACCCGGTCCGGGCCAAAAAGTACGCCGAGATCCTCTATCAGCAGGCGCTTCTGATTGCCGGCCTGCCCATTGAAGACCCCACTGCCTACACAGATTTACTCTGCACCCTGTTTGTCTGAGCACACGGCAAACACAGGCCCGGACAGAACCGCCGCCCCCTGTTATGGAAAGATCAGCCGATGAAATAAAGAAATCAGGGCGCCGCGGTATCCGCAAATATTGGCATGAGGCCTTCGGCCCCATGCCGATATTCGTGCTTTTTATACTAGAATGCAATAAAACCATTTAGGAAATGGTTTTATTCGCCGAATGCTTCCGGCATTCGGCGCACCGCATGAAATGCGGTGGCATTCGTACGTACAATATCTGAACATGCCAAGTATCATTGCTTGGCATCTGCGGCATTTGCCGCAGGCAATAAAACGATTTCATCGTTTTATTGCAGTTCGGTATTACAGTTTCAAAAGACGGCCGCAACAGAAGAACACTCCGAAAGCAGGTGAGCATATGATTCTCAATACAGGGCAGCGCACAGATATTCCGGCTTTTTATGCCCGGTGGTTTGCCAATCGGCTCAAGGCGGGCTTTGTCTGCGTCCGAAACCCCTATCACCCCAGGCAGGTCAGCCGCTATCGGCTGGACCCCTCGGTGGTGGACGTGATCGGCTTTTGCACGAAAAATCCGGCGCCTATGTTTCCCCATATGGATCTGCTGAAGGAGTACGGGCAGTACTGGTTTGTCACCGTCACCCCCTACGGCAGGGAGATTGAACCCAATGTGCCAAATAAGCAGCAGCTGCTTGAGGACGTCAAAAGGCTTTCTCAGATCGTTGGGATCCACTCCCGAACACACGGGGACGGTCCTTTTGTGTTCCCGTTGCATTCAAAAGTTACGAACAATCCCGAAAGATATTCCGGTTAAACGGCAGATCTGACGGATTGACAAGCCTGCTTTCTTTAATTCCGGGATATATCGCCCAGGGTGCGTTGAGACGATTTCCGCAGCGTCTTTCAAGTCTGCCGCTCCAGCGAGCTCGCAGAATCGTTTGGCGGCGGCCTTATGGATTTGTCAACACGAAAGGACCGTCCCCGTGTGTTCCCCGTGTGTTCATGGTGCTCCCCAAAGGATGTCCTTTATTCTTACCCCAGCTGTAAAGTATGATTGACAAACCTACAAAAAAGTAGGCATTTCAAGCATTTGCGGATTGCCTTTTGCGCGTTGATGTGGTAATATGAGGATGCGACACGAATCCCATATTGTAAAGACGCAAAGAGAATGTGTTTTTACCTTCGGTAAAAACGCACTCTCACCTTTGGCGTTCGCTTTGCGTCTTGTCGGGGATTTGTGTCGCAGCAAATGGTGTCGCGTTTTTCGTGGCGCGGCTTCGGCTGCGCCACTTTTTATTTACGGAGGTAGAGACAATGGAAGTAATCATTATTTGTGGAATTATTTTTGTCATCTGTTTAATCGCTGGTATATTATTATCAAAGCGTTCTATCAATAATGGCTCACTTGTAATACAAGGGAAAGCTGAAAACAATTCCGATGACTCACTATATCAGCAGATTGTTGGCTCCGATGGCCACGCCACATTTTTAATGTCCTTATATAACAGTTTGGATGATGAACGGGCACATATTTTGCACATTTTTAAGGAAAAGGATACCAATGAAACTACTATCATCGCAGATAATGGAAAGGGTTGGAAAACAAAATACGCTGTTGTAATTCTGAACGAAAAGGAAAGATGGGCCATTCGAAATGGGTTCGTTTTTTCCACATTGGATATGACAGATGATATTTACTCTTACCACCCTACAAAAGTAACTTATACTGGTGCAACAGTTGGTGGTGTTCATACCGGTGGATTCAACGTCGATGGTGCTCATTATACAAAGTCCCAATCAAAAAGCGGAAGATGTGCAATTAAGTTTTCCTATGCGACAGATGCAAAGGAGTTTGTTGTTTTTAAGATCAAGCTGAATGACAGGTTGTTAAACGAGATCAGGAAAAATGAAGCAATCAAGATGTATTTAGATGAAAATGATTATTTAGTCCTTTTTAACAACAATTCGAGTTTATCAGAGGATTTGAGCCATTATGCAGCAAATACATTTTCATCTAACCAATATGCAGCAATGCAAGCACAAAGCATGGCTGTTTCGGACAAGTTTTTAAGAGAAGAAGAATGCAAAACCATCATCAAATGGCTGACAAATGCTATATACCAGTATCCAATGTGATGGAGGAAGTCTATTTGTCAACTGCCCCTTCCAAAAGACCGATAAGCGAACACAGGGGACCGAACAGGGGAACACTGGGACGGTTCCTTGTGTTCTCCTTCTTTTGCACCGTATTCAGTCAACACAGAGAACCGCCCCCCTAAGCTGATTCCCGAAATTTCTGGTGGGGAGAATTCGATTTCCCCTGTACATGCGCTCAAGAGTACAGGTGGGGCTGACCCCTGAACTCTGAACCGAAAGGACGGAACACACGGGGACGGTCCTTTTGTGTTCCCGTTGCATTCAAAAGTTACGAACAATCCCGAAAGATATTCCGGTTAAACGGCAGATCTGACGGATTGACAAGCCTGCTTTTTTTAATTCCGGGATATATCGCCCAGGGTGCGTTGAGATGATTTCCGCAGCGTCTTTCAAGTCTGCCGCTCCAGCGAGCTCGCAGAATCGTATGGCGGCGGCCTTATGGATTTGTCAACACAAAAGGACCGTCCCCGTGTGTTCACGGCTGCGTGTGCCAAATAAAAAAGGCGCAAGAGCGGCCTGTGCCTGTTACCTCTCTTGCGACATCGGCGTCTATAACACCTGCAGGCATCTTTGCAGATACTGCTACGCCAACGCGGAGCCGGCCAGGGTCCTGGCCCATAGCCGCCTGCACGACCCCCGGTCTCCCTTCCTGATCGGGAACTACATGGAGGGGGATCAGATCCACGACGTTCCCCAGGTCTCCTGGATCGACGAGCAGATGGAGCTGCCGTGCTGACCTGTCCTGCGCTCCTGCAGCGCCACAAAAGCCAAGGCCCGCGCCGGTCCCGATGCTACGGCATCGGGGCCGGCGCGGGCCTTTTTGCGGGGGCAAGCCCCGGCTTGTGTGGGCTACGTGTCGCCGGCGCAGAGCGTAAAAACGATGGCAATCCCAATGGGGAGCAGGGCGAGCATCAAAGGCCGCAGAGTCTTGCGCCTCCAGCCCTGCTTGCCAAGCGCCTTGCACACGTCGGCGCAGCAGGCGCCCAGATGGGCAAAGGCAATCAGTATGGCCAGGTTTTCCGCAAACACCAGCACTGCCGCCTTGTCGTAATCCAGAAACGCAAAGGGCGTGCGGAAGAACATATAGTCCGGCAGACTGTTTTTCACAAACAGCCAGAGACCCATGCCCGCGATGCCCGCACAGAGCAGGGAAAGCACAACCTTGATTTTGCCGCTCCATTTGAGCCCCGCCGTCATAGCGGGGATGTGGAGGCCCAGGTGGAAGCCCATCAGCACAAAGGACCACCAAGACAGGGCCAGGTGCACCTGCCGGGCAAAGGAGACGGGGAGCAGCCCGTACAAAAACGAAACCGCGTGGGCGCTCATGGACATCCCGCACAGAGCTGTCAGGGCGATGCAGCCCAGCAGCAGGGTGTTCACCACCACCGTAATGACCCGATCAGCATTGTACCTGCCCTTGAACAGGCCTGCATACCACCGGCGGTTCAGAAGGTGGTGGACGATCAGCAGCAGGGTCATCAGCATACCGCCCCACTCGTGCAGCACCTCGCCGCAGACCTGATAGGCCATCAGGCACAGCAGCACCAGGCTCATGCACAGGTCCACGATCCACTTAAAATTGCGCTTTATTGTTTTGCCCATGGGGAATCCTCCCTTTAGTTCAGCCCTTCAATCCAGTCTCGCAGCTCTGCCTCAGAGATCCCCGCGCCGAGGCGCTTGCCCTCCAGCCAGGTGCCGCTGCCGGCATTTTCGGCCAGATTTTGCCCGCTTCTGCCAATGCCGCTGCCGCCGGAGGTGCAGAAGGGGATCAGAGTGATGCCGTCAAAGTCATAGGTCTCTACAAAGGTGTCCAGAATCCGGGGCTCCTCCCCCCACCAGATGGGGTAACCGATGTAGACTGTGGTATAGCCCTCCAGGCAGACGGGGTCACTGCCAATCTCGGGGCGGAAGGACGGATCGTTCTGCTCAATGGTGGTGCGGCTGCTGCTGTCATGCCAATCCAGATCCGCGTCGGTGTATTCCCGGGCGGCTTTGATCTCGTAGAGATCAGCCCCGGTAACGTCGGCAAGGGTTTCCGCCACGGCCTTGGTGGTGCCGGTGGCGGAGAAGTAGACCACCAAGGTGTCCTTCCCGGCGGGGGCAGGCTCCCCGGTGGCTGTTTCCGGGGCGGCCGGGGCATCGGCGGGCGGTTCCTCCGGGGCGTCTGTCGGGGCAGGGGAGGGGTCGCCGGAATGCGCCTGGGCAGCGGTTGCCTGCTCCGGTTGGGTGGCGGGGGTGGTGCCTGCACAGGCGGTGAGCGCCAGCAGAAGGGCCAGTGCCAGAACAAGCAGAAGCACACGGCTGTATGGGTTGTTCATTGAATTGTCCTCCAATTCTCTATATGCTGACATGATGTCAACACATATTATATACCGATGCTGACACTATGTCAATGCTCTGAAAAGAAAATTTTTTCTGGCTGTTTAGTATTGACACTGTGTCAGCAATGTGTTATAATCACGTTACTGACACGGTGTCAATCAATATTTGTACGGCGTGGGCGTTGCTCAAATCCCCGTGGCCTGGGCCATTGCCAAGGGCACGCTGCCCATCATCGGTGTCACCAAGGTCTCTCACGTGGAGGACGCCGCCAAGGTCGCCGGCGTTGCTCTGACCGAAGAAGAGACCGCCGAGCTGGAAGCCCTGGCAAACAGCCTGCACATCAACGCCATCCGCTTCTGGGAAAAGGAGATGAAATAAGATGAAACAGAATATCGGCGCCTCTTTGGCCCTCTATCCCTCGCCCCTGGTGGTGGTCGGCGCCATGGTGGAGGGAAAGCCCACCTGGACCCTGGTGGCCCACACCGGCACCGTGGCCCACAGCCACATTATGGTCTCTCTGGTCCAGGCCCACTATATCAACCGGGGCATCCGCGAGACGAAAAAGCTGTCTGTCAACGTGGTGGATCCCTCCTGGCTCAAGCAGGCCGACCGCATGGGCGTGCTCAGCGGCAACAAGGTGGATAAATCCGAGGCCTTCGCCTGGACCCTTGGCGAGCACGGCGCCCCGCTGATCGACGCAGCCAAGGTGTCCATTGAGTGCGAGGTGGACGGCAACTATGAGCTGGAGCACTTTGACCAGTTTATCTGCAAGGTCCTGGCGGTCTACGCCGAGGAGCAGGTGCTGAACGAAAGGGGCAAGATCAACTATCACGTCTTCAAGCCCGTGCTTTTTGAGTTCCCCACTTACGAGTATTTTGTCACCGGGGAAAAGGTCGGCAACTGCGGCAGAATGAACTGACTGCCCTGTCAGGCGGCCGATCCCTTGGCAGAGCACAGCAGCTTTGCAACAATGCTGTGATGCAAACAAACACGCCCGCTTCGTCCGGACTCCGGACGAAGCGGGCGTGTGCACTGAAAGGATCATGCCTCCAGATCCCGGTACAGGAAGGTCACGATCTGGCCCCGGGTACAGGTATTGTTCGGGGCGAAGGTTGTGGCGGTCATGCCGTTGGTGATGTTTTTCTCCACCGCCCAGAGCACTGCCTTGTAATAGAAGCCCCCGGTGACGTCGGTGAAGAGACTGCTGCTGTTTGCCGGCTCAGGCTGGCCCTCGGTGCGCCAGAGGAACGTAACCACCTGGCCGCGGGTGCAGCCGTTGTCCGGGCCGAAATGATTGGCGTCAAGGCCGTTGGTGATGTTTTTCTCCACCGCCCAGAGCACCGCTTGATAGTAGTAGGTGCCGGATTTCACGTCTACAAAGGGATTCTCCGTCAGCGTGGGCTCCGGGCAGCCCTTGGCACGCCACAGGAAGGTGACCACCTGGGCCCGGGTACAGGTGGCATTCGGGCTGAAGGTGGTGGGGCTGGTGCCGTTGGTAATCTGCGGCACATGGTTCACGGCCCACAGCACCGGGCTAAAGTAGAACGTACCCGCATTCACATCGGTAAAGGGATTTTCCGCCTGCTGCTTCTTCCAGGGGACCACAGTACCGCTCAGCGTCTTGTAGTTGCCGCCGGTGGGCACAAAGTACCAGGTGTAGGCGGTGTCCTCTTCCACCTCGGTCTGCTCGGGCAGGTCGTAGTATACCACGCCTGGCACGGTAAAGCTGCCGCCGGTGGTGGTGAGCTTGGTGTCCGCCAGGGTCTTTCCGCCCTCCTCCACCGGGATAAAGGCGGGCTTGCCGGAGGCCGGCGCCTGTTCAATGGTCAGCACCAGCTGAATCTTGGTTTCCAGCAGGCTGCTGTCTGTGGGGATGAAGCGGAGCTCCACGTTTATTGCCTCGTGGGCGTTGGTCAGCGCCTGGTCGTCAGGCTTGACAAAGCTCCAGCTGCCCTCCACGGGCTTGCCCTCAAAGGTGGCGGTCTTGGCCAGCTCCTCCAGCTTTACCTTCTTGCCGTCGTAGGTCTTGGTAAAGGGCTCCACGGTGAGCTTCACAGGCTCCTTGCTCCGCCAGGGGGCCAGGGAGCCGTAGATGTATTTGCAGTGCGCCGCGTCTGCGGGCTTGAAGGTCCAGGGGTAGGCCACGTCCTGCTTGACCTCGGTGTCCAGCGGCACGTCGAAGCTGACGGTGCCGGGCACCGAGAAGGTGCCGCCCAGGGTGCTCAGGTCCACGTCGGACAGGTGCTTGCCGGCTTCGGTGATGCGGGTCCAGCTCGGCTCGCCGGTGGGCGTGGGCGCTTCAATGGTGATCCATGCGCCGGCATAGCCGTCCAGATAGGCGTCCCTGTCCGTCGGGGTGAAGTGCAGCAGATAGTAGTTGTCGCCGTAATTCCCCATCGGCTCGATCAGATCGTCCTCGGTGACCTCGTCGAAGCTCCACGTGCCGGGGATCTGGACGCCGTTGTAGCTGGCGGATTTGGTCAGATCCTCGATTTTCACGGGCTTCCCGTCGTAATCCTTGGTGTAATCCTCCACGCTCAGCCGCAGGGGGACCGCATCATTGCCGCGGTAGAGCACCTTCTTGCCCTTGAGCGTCGGATAGTTCTGCTTGTCCGCGGGGGTGAAGATCCAGTGATACGCCGTGCCGTAGGAGATGGTTACGTCCAGATCCTCCTCCCACTTGACCGTGCCGGGGACGGAGAAGGTGCCGCCCTCGGTGCTGAGTCCTGCCTCATACAGCATGGTCTCCAGAATTTGGTATGGCTTGGAGCGGATCAGATTCACATGTGGCTCGCCGGTGACCGGAACTCGTCTGGTGTAGATCGTCAGACGTCCGTAGGCCGGCGCGTAGAGCTCCGTATCCTCCGGGGTGAAGCGGACCTGCACGGCCTCGCCCAGGCCGTAGCGCACCAGGCGGAAGTCCAGGGGATCCACAAAGCTCCAGTTGCCGGGGATGGGCACGCCGTCCACGGTGGCATAGGCGTCGATATCCTGCGCCTGAATGGCCGTGCCGTCATAGTCCCGCTGATAGGAGCGGATGAGCAGGCTCGGCACCCTGCGGTCGGTATAGTGGACGTGGAGGGTGATCTGGTAGGTCTCGCAGTTGTCGGTGTCGATTTCATAAGTGATCGAGCAGGTATCGCCGTCCTTCGCGGTGCCGTTGGGCGTGAGGTTGACGTAGCCCCAGGCCGAGCCCTGGTAGGAGCTTACGGTGCCGGACGGATCGTCCAGGCTCACAAAGCGGATGTTGTAAATCCTGCCGAAGGTGTCGTTCACCAGGCTGCTGAAATACAGCCGCTGCTCGGTCGTGGCGCTGGCCTCCACGTAGACGTCCAGCTCCCGGTCCGCGGTGGAGGTTTTGCCGATGGTGAAGCTGCCCTCCAGGGTGCCATCGTAGGAGCCCAGCGCATCAATGCTGATCCCCGTGGCCTTGAAGGTGCAGTCTCCGGCAAGGCGGGTGTCGCCGGTGATCTCCAGGGTGTAGTGCTTGCCCTCCTCCAGGAGGTTGCCCTTGCTGTCCCGGATCCGGATGGTGGGATCCTGATAGCTGCCGTTGGCCACCATGGGTCCCACGGGCTCCACGGTGCAGTCCTGCATCCGCCCGGTGTAATACACGGACCAGGCGCCTACACAGCCGTCCTCATCCATATCCTCGGAGTGGAAGGGAACGCCGCCGAGATAGATGGAGCCGCTGAGATAGCAGGCCAGATTGTCCGGCCGGAACCGGAGCTTGAGATGATAGGTGTCGCCCCGGCTCAGGCTCTGGCGCTCCGTATCCGGAAGGATCTCAAACATCGAGGTGACGTCCGTTTCCACCGGGTTGCCCTCGGAGTCCGTATCCTCCGCCACCATGCGCACGGTCAGGCCGCTGAGATCCAGCACGTTGGCGCCGCGGTTGGCAATGTTGACCTTCATCACCGCACCGCCGTTGTAGGCCCACTGCTTCGCGATCAGGCCGGTATCCTCCGTGCTGACGTCCGCCACGTTCTCCTCCGTGGTCTCATGGTCCCAGCCCTCGAAAATGACGGAGCCGTAGGTAATATCCAAATTTCCATCCGTTATCTTGAGCTTCTCATAGAACGGCCCGCTATAGTCTGAATAGGTTCCGTAGAGCCGGACTGTGGTATCGTTTACCTTTTCCATGCTGGAAATGTGCGTATACTGGTTCACGTACTCGAATCTATAAGGCGGGGTGCCGTTTACGCCCGTGACCAGCACTTCAAAAGGCTGTCCGGTGACGCCGAATGGGATGGGGCCTTCATAATCGAGGCTAAAGAGGACACTGCTGTCGATGACCACCTTGGTGGAATCGCCTGCCGCATAGCCGTACCTCGCGCAACTGCGCACATACCAGGTGCCAAGCGATAAATGTTCAAATTTACGAGAATAGCCAAAGTCGAAGATGTTGGAAAAGTCGGCGTCCTTTGAGATCTCAAAGGGAGGTGTGCCCTCCACCTCCATCCAGGCCCACACGTCGCCAAACTGGTTTTGGGAGGTATGGGGTGTGCAGACCGGCGCGGGCGGGCCTTCCTGCTGGCCGATGGCCACCTCCGCCTCAATGGTGCCGTAGGTGTTCTTTCCGGAGACAAAGCAGACCAGGGTGCTGTTTGCATCGTCGGGAACGATTTCATAGGTCTGGCCGGTGCCGCACCGGTAATAGCCCACCTCGCCGGTGTCGGCGTCAATATATTTTCCCTTCCATTCGTAGGACAGCTCGGTAGCGTTGCAGCCCGAAACCGTCGCGGTAAGGACGTTAGGGGAATCCGAGCTGAAGCTGGGCCGGGCGGTGCCGGTAATCTTCACGGTGCCGCTGATCTTTACGACCACCGCTCCCACCGGGATCGTCGCCATGACCTCCTCGCCCAGGATCGTGTCCTTGATGCCAACGCGCAGGGTGGCGGCGCTTTGGCGGGTCGCCGGGCGGGTACCGGTGATGTCGCCGCTGCTGCTGACCTGGAGCCAGGCGGGGCCTTCGTATTTTTTGTAGGTATAGTTCCCGGTGCCGTTGCTGACGTAGTCCGGCAGGTGGATCTTTTGAATGGCGGTGTTCACGTCGCCGATTGGGATCTCCACATCCGGGCCGTAGTAGCGCAGCGGCAGATAGGAGACCATCTCGCAGGGAACAACCGTAGTCAGACGGTTGTAATAGCCGTCGAATTTGATCACGGCCCGGTAATACATATAGGGCTGGCCGGAACTGTCCGTGGGGGGCGTCAAGGGGATGGTATAAGTTATCTTGTGCTCGTCGGGGATGTCCTCCCAGTCCGCCAGCTCGGAGGAACGCCGCTGCCAGGTGATATGCCGCTGCTCCTCCGGGAGCGTGGAAGCAAGACCATAGAATTTGATTGTCAGATGGTTGATCCGGCCGTAGACCGCCCTGTGCTTATTCAGCTCCACCACGTCGTTCAGCTTGGTGCCTGGCTCCAGGTACGCGGTATGCGACCAGAAGGTCTGCTTGAAGTCGAAGTAGTCCTTCCACTCCGGGTTCACCACGATGCAGCACACGCGGATGTACTTGCCGCCCAGCTCCTCGGGCAGATAGCAGGTGTCAAAGTTGGTGGCGTAGACGTTGTTGTTCTTGGGGCTCAGGTTGCCGGGACCCAGCCGAAGGTGATCCTTGTTATAAAGCTGCGCCGAATACATGTGGAGCTGCCAGGCGGTCCAGGTCTTGTTCAGCGGGTTGCCGCTTGCGTCTCCCGGCAGACCGTGGTAGGTGTAGGTAGACGCCTTGGGATCGTTCGGGTCCACGGTGTTGACGTATTTGTGGCCGTCCACCTTCACGTTCCAGTACATGGGATGGTGACCATCGCGCTCGGCCTGCGTGCCTTCAAAGACGTTGTCCGTGCCGGCGATCAGCTGGAGCGGATTGCCGTCCTTGTCGCACTCCCACCACTGATAGTAGACGTCGAAGACCTTGTTGAGGGCTTTAAAGTCGGTCATGCCCGCCTTGCCGTTGGTCAGGTCGATCCAGGCGTAGCTGCCCACCTCGGGGGTGCCGTTCCACTGCAGCGGGGTGAAGTCGTTTTTGAACTTCGGGTCGTCCGGATGCTCCAGGGTGGTCTCATCGTCTGTCAGGCAGCGGAAGAGGATGGAGGCCTCGGTCCTTGCGGTGTCAAGCTGTCCGCCCACTTCCACAAACTGAGACTGCTTGTAGGTGCCGTGGCCGAAGATCACGTCCTCCTCCACGATCAGCACCACCCGGTACATCTCGCCGGAGCGGAAGCCCTTCCAACGATCCTCCACAGGTACGTTTTCGTCCGCCTGCCGCTGCTTGATCTGCTGCTCCACGTCCAGCAGCGGCAGCTTGCACTTGAGCGAGTCGTCGCTGGCGCCGTAGCGCACCGTGATCAGGGGGGAATCCTCGCCGTAGACGCCCGACTCCACGAGATTCTCTCTCGTCAGCGGGTCCACCCGGTAGACCTTGTAGGTAAAGTAGCGCTGGGTGGTCTTGATGTCGTCATGCAGCGTCATTCCGAACTGGGGATTGGACAACTCCCCGACGGTATCATGCCACTCGTCGTCGGAGCTGCCCCATTTCCAGTGGGTGTTGTTGTCGTGATCGTCCTTCTCAATCAGGCGGGTGTCACGACAGGTCATCTGGCTGACGCGCACAGGCACGCTGTTTTTGGTGCCGGAATACCAGAGATCGCCGTAGGGCACCTTGGGCAGGGTCACCCGGCCAAGCTGCCCGCGCTGCTTCACCATGGGCGTGGGATAGTACCAGAACTCAGAGGCGGCCAGATTGGTGGTCCACTGGCTGAATTCCGGATACTTCGGATCTGTGCTGTCCGGGTCATGGAACATGGGGATGATGGCGTAGTTATTGGCGTCTCCCCGATTGTAGATGAAGTCAAAATAGTTCTCGGTCTGCTTCGCGGCAGCGCGGATGTTATTCTCGTCGTTCTTCCAGAGCTTGGCGGCCGCCTCGCCCTGCCCGCCGTAGGAGGCGAGAATGAAGGACTTGCCCGCCACATTCTTATCCGGGTTGGGATAGACCTCCAGATAGGACTTGCAGCGCAGCTCCAGGTCGCCGCAGAGCAGGCGGTAACGGTACAGGCCTTCCGTATAGTCGTCTCCCGCTTCCTTTGCGTCCTCCTGCTCCTGGAACTGCCGGTCCAGCAGCACCAGGGCGCCGTCGCCGTACTTGTCCACAATCTGGATGCGGCCGTCGCGGATCAGATCGTCGCCGAAGGATTCGATGCCCAGGTTCACCGTGCCGTTGGTGCCGGGGAACTTGGTGAAGTTTTCCTCGTCGTCCGGCTGCCGGGTGGCCACGTTTTGCAGCTCGTAATGATTGCGGAACACGCCGCCGCGGACCTGGACGCTTGCGGTGTTGATGAGCTGCGGCTCAAAGTCCGGCTTTGTGGCGTCCTCCTGGTTGTCATAGTAGAAGATCTCCACACCGCCGGTCTCAGACTCGTCCATTGCCACGGTGTGTTTCACGTCTATTTTGTTGCCCTCGGCATCGGTCTGCTGGGGGCGGCTGCCGTCCTGGTTCATCAGCAGCAGGTTTGCGTACTGATCGCCGTTTTTCGCCCGGACAAAATTGAAAATATTGGCGCCGCCGTAGCCCTCAAAGTCGCCGTCAAAGATATAGACGTAACCGCCCTGGGGCTTGGACTTGTCAAAGGCGGCCTGGGTGCCGGGGCTGTAGACCACCTCTACCACGGCATTGCGGACGTTGGGGGTGGCGCCGTAGCCCTCAAAGGTGCCGCCGTAGGCCACAAAGGTGGAGCCGTTGCCCACCTTGACCACGGTGCCGTTGATGTACTGCACGCAGAAGGAGGCCTTGTCCTTGCCGATCATGTCGGCAATGTTCTCACCCAGCTGGAAGACCTTGTCCACCATGCCGGTGATGCCCTTCTTGTCCAGGGCGGACATGGCCACCTTCTTCCGGGCCTCCGCCACCTTGGTGTCCTTGTCGTCCTTGCCGGTCTTGTCGCTGTTGCCTCTGTTCTTGTCGCCGTCGGTCTTGGATGCCTGCTTTTCGTCCACGGTCTTGGTCCCGTCGTCCTTGCCGGTGGGGCTGTCCTTGGTGGCCTCCTTGGGCGCGTCGGTGCCGTCCCGCTTGTTCAGGGTGTCAGGACCGTTGGTGCCGTCGTCCGAGTCCGGGGAATCTCCGGAGACAGAGCTCAGATCCGGAGACTTCTGGCTGTCGACCAGATTCTTGTACTGGGAGGAGGCAATATCCACGCCGGAGGCATATTCCGCGATGGAAACGCCCAGCTCCACCGCCGTGCCGATGGCGGTGCGGAACTTCTCCCAGGTGAACTTGTCCTTGTACTGGGTCTTCTGGCGGCCGGCCTGGAAGGTGCCGCCGTAGATCACCAGGTTGCCGTCGGTGACCTTAAACAGGTCGCGGGTGGTGTAGGAGTTGATCTGGTGCTTGAAGGGGTTGACCATGTAGCCGGTAAAGCTGATCTTGCCGGTGCCCTTGCCGTCCTTTCCCTCGCCCCGCCAGGCGGAGGAGTCGATGATGGTCAGGGTTGCGCCCTGCTTGATCTCAAAGGCAGTGCAGTTGTGGAAGGCGATCCGGTCGGTCTGGCTGGTGTCGTCGTTGGAGCGGTTGGAATCATATCGGATGGTGAACTGCTTGCCGTTCAGATCCAGCACCTTGTCGGTGGTGATCTCAATGGTCTCCCAAAGGGTGCTCCAGTAGTAGCCGTGGGTGTCGTTCTGGTTCAGGACGATGTACTTGTCCTCAGGGTCCGTGGAGGTCAGAAGCTCTCGGATCGAGGTTTCGTCCGGCTGCTGCACGGTCCAGATGTTGCACTTCTTCCATAGATACTGGCTGTAATTTCTCTCCAGCTCGGTGATGCTGTTTGCCTTGTTTTGATGGAGCTGGCTGTCCGCGGTGACCTTCAGGGCGTCCTCGCGGCTTTTGACGTTGTGTTCTTTTTCGTAGTTGAAGTCGATGGTGAGGTCCGTGTCATCCGGACCTGCGGCGGAAGCCGGCAGCACCGGCGCCAGGGACAGGAGCAGGAGCACTGCCAGCAGCAGGCTCAGCAGTCGTTTGGTTGGGCTCATATCGTTCCTCCTTTTCCGTGGGTGCATATTCATACGGCTGATGTAAAAAACACACAGTTCCGATCGTCCAATTTGATTATAGGGCAGCAGTTTGCTCTGCGCCTCCCCAATATTACCAGTTTTTGAAAAAAGAATCATCCTTCCCATTAATTTTGGGGGGTACAATTGTCAGGATATGCGGTATAATGAATATGAAGCATCAGAAGGCTGCGCATTCAGCCTTGCGGAAAGGGGGCATCGGGATGGGCGGCATCAAGAAGCGTATCCTTTGGGCGCTTGCAGCGGCCTATGTCGTAATCGGTGCGCTGCACCTTCTGCTCTACGACGCCGATTATTTGGACGGCTTCTCCGACTGTCTCTGCGGCATCATGACCCTGGTCTGGGCCATGTCGGTACGCAAGCGAGTGACCCAGCGGCAGCTGCGCGGTCTGCTGATCGGGGCTGCCTATCTGATGATCCTGTATATCTGCCTTCAGCTCTGCCGCTTCCTTCTGGTGCTCCATCCCCTGTGGGCACGCCGCTTGCTGTGGTATGCCTACTATATCCCGATGGACTGCTTCCCGGTGCTGCTGCTGGCGCTGGCGCTGCGGATCTACCGCCCGGCAGACAAACCTCTGGGCTGGGGCTTTTGGGCTGTCGCAGCCGGGTTTGCGCTGATGACCCTGCTCGTTCTGACCAACGATCTGCACTTCTGGTTCAAGTCCTTCCCCAGCGGCGTCCTGGACGGCGACGGTCGGGAGGTCAGCGGCTGGCTGTACTACGTCCTCAGTGTCTGCACCTACGGGACCTTTCTTCTGAGCTTTTTCATCTTCCTGCGCAAGAGCCGCCGCTTCGGCGGACAGGGCTTGCGCTGGCTGCCGCTGGTTCCGCTGGCCGTGGGGATCCTCTATTTTCTGCTCTATCCGCTGGATTTCGGTCACCGCTGGTTCGGAGCCAGGGTGTGGAATATGGGGCAGATGGAAACGCTCTGCCTCATCTCCGCCCTGGAGTGCTGCATCCAGACCGGGCTTATCCCCGCCAACACAGACTATGACCGGCTCTTCTCCCTGGCAAAGCTGCCGGCTGTGATTCTCGACAATCAGGGACAGCCGAAATATATCACCGCCGCAGGCAGCGCCTCCCTGCCGGATTCGCCCGGCTGGCATAAGCTGTGGCATTCCATCCCCGGCGGCAGCATCGAATGGGCGGTGGACGTCTCTCCTCTGCTGCGGCTGAACCGGGAGCTGGAGGAGGCTGCGCAGACCATTGAGACCCGCAACGCCTACCTCGTCCAGCAGACCAGGATCCGGGCGGAGCGCACCGAGGTGGAGACCCGCAACCGGATCTATGACGACATCGTCCGCTCCGTGAAGCCCCAGCTGGAGCAGATCACCGACCTTTTGGAGCAACAGCAGACCCCCTTCGATCAGCGGCTCAAGGCTATTTCGCTGTGCAGCGTCTATATCAAGCGCCGCAGCAATATGCAGCTTCTGGGCGAGGGCGGTCAACTTCCGGCTGCCGAGCTGAATCTGGCGGTCAGCGAAACCATGACCTATCTTCGGCTTTGCGGCGCTGAGGCTGTGGCGTACTTGGAGGGCAACGGGGATTACTCCGCGGCGCTGATTGTCAGCGCCTATGAGCAGCTTCAGCAGGTGATCGAAACCTGCAGCGAATCTCTGTCTAAGCTCATGGTCTTTCTCAAGGCAGAGCCGGACTGTCTCACCATGCGCCTTATGCTGCAGGCGGAGAATCTGACGCTGACGGAGCCCTCAGGCGCCGGGAGCGGAGACTTCACGCAGAGCTTTTCCATGACCAAGAACGGACCGGATCTGCTGCTGGTATACAGCTATCGTCAGGGGGGTGCGTCGGTATGAACGGCTTGAACTACAGCGTCTACCCCTGGATCGGCACGGCAGCTCTTCTGCTGTTTTTGGCAGGATGCGCAGTGCTGGTCTATGCACTGTGGCTGCGAAGGCTGCGATTTGTTCCCTTGATTGCTGCGTCGGCAGTGCTCAGCTTCCTCTCTTTTCAGGGCGCAATTTACATCATCTATGCCCCGGAGCACGACTACCTCGTTTCCGAGGACGTGCTGGCAAACGCCTTCGCTTCCATCCCGCTGCTTCTGGTCTGGGGGGTGCTTTTGATCATTGGACTTCTGCTGGGCATTTGCTTTGCGCATCTTGTCCGCTTGGAGCGACGAAAGATCACCCCTATGTCGGTCAAGGCCGCCATCGACAGCCTGCCGGCCGGACTGTGCTTCTATCTGCCCGGCGGCAGGATCGTGCTGGTGAACGAGACGATGCAGAAGCTGTATCAGACCCTCACCGGGGAATACCTTGCCAACGGCGAACGGTTCCGAAGAAGGCTGTTTGAGGACCCTGCCCTGCCGGTGACCCGACCGGTAACGGAAGACGGCATCCTGGTGCTGACGCTGGAGGACGGCACCTCCTGGTCTGTCACCGAGGACGACGCCGTCTATCACCAGGGACCGGTGCACATGCTGATGGCGTCCGAGGTCACGGAGCTGCTGCAAAAAAGCGATGAGCTGCGGCAGATGCAGACCCAGCTGGCAGGCCTGAACCGACAGCTCACGGATTACTATCGGGACATTGCCGCCCTCACCACGCAAAAGGAGATCCTGACAGCCCGGGTGCGGCTGCACGACGAGATGGGCACGGATCTTCTGATGATGCAGCGCTATCTGATCCATGGGGGCAGCGACGCGGACCGGACACAGCTTGAGACCCGCCTGCGGCGCAGCCTCTCCTTCCTCAACTCCCCGCGGCCGGAGACGGAGCGAGACGAGCTGGAACAGGTCCGTCAAACCGCAGCGCAGTTGAAGCTGCGCATCAGCGTGGAGGGGGAGCTCCCTCAAAGCCAGCCCCTGCGCCATATTCTGGCCACCGCTCTGCACGAATGTATGACCAACACCCTGCGCCATGCCGGCGGCGACGCGCTGGATCTCACCCTGACGCCACAGGGAGATCGGCTGTTGGCCCGGCTCACCAACAACGGAACCCAGCCCGACAGCCCCATCCGGGAGCAGGGCGGCCTCAAGGCCCTGCGGAGTCTCACCGAGCAGGCCGGTGGCAAAATGACGATCTCTGTCACCCCGGTGTTTGCCGTGTGTCTGGATCTGCCAAAGGAGGATGACTATGCCGTATCGCGTACTGATCGTGGAGGATCAGCTGATCCCCCGGCAGCTGTTTGAAAACACCATCGCCGCCTCGGACCACTATACCCTCTGTGCAGCGCTGGACTCCCCTGCCATGGCCGACGCCTGGTGCGCCGGCAGCCTGGTGGATCTGATCCTCATGGACGTGGTGATGAACGACGGCGCCACAGGGCTGGAGGCCGCAGGACGGATCAAAGCCTCCTATCCTAACGTCAAAATCATTGTGGTGACCTCTTTGCCGGACGTCCTGTTTCTGGAGAAGGCCCGGAGCATCGGCGTGGACTCCTTCTGGTACAAGGAGCTGCAGTCCCGCCCGCTGCTGGAGGTCATGGACCGCACCATGGCAGGCGAACAGGTCTGGCCGGATCACCCGCCGCAGAAGCAGCTGGGTTTGGCCCGGAGCGGTGATCTCACCGAGCGGGAGATGGACGTGCTGCGGCTGCTGGCCCGGGGAATGTCAGACCGGGAAATCTCCCAGCAGCTGCATTTGAGCTTCAACACCGTCCGCTACCATGTGGACAATCTCATGGGCAAAACGGGGCAGACCTCCCGCACAGGGCTGGCGGTCCTGGCGGTGATGAGCGGGGTCGTTTTTCCGGGCATCCAATAGTCCCGGAGGGGAAATCTCCTTGCAATCCCGGCCCGCCTGTGGTATAGTGAAACAAATACCGCGGACGCGCGGCAAAAGGAGGCAAGCGCCATGTCGGAGGAATCCCAGCTCCTGGCCAGGGCCGATGCCCTTACCCAGGATATTCCCCATCCCATTGCCAATCAGGCCAATCTGGCCGCCCTGCTCTATGAGAGCCTGGAGCGGATCAACTGGGCCGGGTTCTATTTTCTGCAGGGCGACAAGCTGGTGCTGGGGCCCTTCCAGGGCAAGCCGGCCTGTATCGAAATCCCCCTGGGCAGGGGGGTGTGCGGCACTGCCGCAGCGGAGGACAGGACTCTGGTGGTGCCGGATGTCCACGCCTTCCGGGGCCACATCGCCTGCGACAGCGCCTCCCGCTCTGAAATAGTAGTCCCCCTGCGCCGGAACGGTACGGTGTTCGGTGTGCTGGACATTGACAGCCCCGAGCCCGGCCGCTTTACAGACCGGGACCGGCAGCTGCTGGAGACCCTGGCAGAACGGATCGAATCCAGAATCTGAGCCCAAACGGGAGCGGAAATCCGCTCCCGTTTGTCGTTCTTCTGGGTGGAAAACCTGCCGGAATCTCTTGCAAAAAATTACAAGCTGTAGTATGATACAGGTGTGTAAGTACACAAATAGGAGGGATTGCAATGCGCATCGGGATCTTTCGCCGCAGCGCGGCGCTGCTGCTTGCGGCCATCTTGCTTCTATCTTTGCTTCCTGTTATGGCATGGGGGGCAGAGGGCGAGCTGATCTGCGGCTGGGATTTCTCCTCGGCACAGGACGCCGCGGAGTCTGTCCCTGCAACCACCGGCACAGGGGCTGCTGCCTGGTCAGGCGGTGCTGTCAGCTTCCAAAGCGCCGGCTATTTCAACGCCAACCACTGGACCACCGATTCCTGGTGGGGCTTTTCCGGTATGGACACCCGGGGCTTCACCCAGCTGGGGCTCAGCTTTTCCACCTACGGTTCCTCCACCGGCCCTGCCAACTGGGAGGCGCTCTGCTCTGTAGACCAGGGGCAGAGCTGGCTCAGTCTCGGCACCTACACCGTCCAATCCAAATACGAGACCAAAACCTTTGCCCTGCCTGACCAGGCCGCCTGTGAGAGCTTGTCCCTGCGCCTGCGTCCGGTGGACGACACCAGCGTGGGCGGCGGCACTGTGGCCGCCACCGGCACCAACCGCCTGGGCAAAATCCACGTTACCGGCATCCAGGCGGGCTATGAGACCCTGGCCGGCTTCACCTTTGACAGCCTGCGCAGCCTGCCTGCCGCGGCGGATGAGGGCTACGGCTACCTGGGGGTGAACACTGACGGCAGTCTGTCCTATTCCACCGGGGCCCTGGCCTCCAACCGCTGGACGGTGGACGCCTGCTGGATGCTGGTGTTCAACACCTCCGGCTGCACAGACCTGAAGCTCAGCGCGGACGTCCTGTCCTCCGGCACAGGCCCTGCCAACTTTGCCGTGGAGTGCTCCGCTGATCTGGGCGTCTCCTGGACCGGGGTGGACACCTTCACCATCGAAAACACCGGCAAGCTCCAGGCCCGGACCTTTGCCCTGCCGGAAAGCGCCCAAAGCGACAATCTGCTGGTCCGCTTCCGGGTCACCGAAGACGTGGCCGCCAAGGGTGACGGCTCCGCCATCGGCAGCTCCGGCACCTCCAAGATCAACAACATCCGTCTCACCGGCCGGATAGGGGAGGGGCGGCTGCCCGATCCGGACGCACCCACCTGGCCCGAGGGCTGGAATACCCAGGAGCCCGACCAGCCTGCCCCGCAGCCCGGCGGCAGCGGCTTTGTGAATGCCGACATTGTGGGCGACCCCATAGCCCGCTGGGAGTTTTCCGCCGCGGCCAATCTGCCTGCACCGGCCACTCTGGGCTGGGGCACGCTGAGTCACAGCACCGGCAGCTTTGTCTCCTACGGCTCCGGCGCCCTCACGCAGACCGGCTGGTCCGCCGGCGCCTACTGGCAGATCGTGGCCAACACCTCGGGCTGCAGCCAGATGACCTTCCAGCTGAAAACCAGCTCCTCCTCCACCGGCCCCAAAAACCTGTCGCTGCGCTACTCCAAGGACCTGGGCCAGACCTGGGTGGAGTTTGCTGCCCTCAGCGTCAGCGGCAGTCTGAAAAGCTATGTGGCCCAGCTGCCTGACGACGCCTGCTGCACCAACCTGATCATCCGGGTGGTGGTGGCAAACGACGTCTCTGTCAAGGGGGACGTGATCAAAAACGGCGGCAACAATAAGCTCAACAACCTTGCCATCTACGGTGTTGCAGACCCTGCTGCCCGGCAGCCGGATCCTGCGGCGCCGGCCTATCCTGCCGACTGGACGGAGCCCGTGCCCTATGACGAGGGCGGGGCCTACGTCCCCGCGCCGGAGCAGTCTGCTGCCGTGAGTAACTTTACCTTTGCCCCGGAGGACCGGCGGATTCTGGCCCGCTGGGGCGGCAACGCCAATTACGCCGGCGCTTTGCAGGTGTACGGTGACCTGATCACCGCCAACGATCGGCTGGACGGCCGTGCGGTGCTGACCACTGTGGTGGCCGGCGAGAACGTCAGCCCGGGCTTCTCCACCTCCAGCACCAATTCCACCAACTACTATCTGGGTTCCAGCAAGCCCTGTGTGGGCAGCGGCATGGATGCCGAGGACCAGCCCACCCAGGATTACATCCAGATGCTTGTCTCCACGGCCAAGTACACGGACCTGGAGCTCCGCTTCCGGCTGCGGGTGTCCGGCTCCGGCCCCAAGGGCTTCACGCTGAAATATTCCACCGACGGCGAGACCTGGCACCTGTTTGACCAGGGCAGCTATAGCTACGCCTATACCGGCTACGGGTACGGCGGCGCCACCTATGAGGTCTCCGGCGAGGGCATGGTGGAAAACGGCTACCTGCCCATGGAGGTCGCTGGCCAATACGAAGAGTTCATCCTGCCTGTGCCCGCCCCGGGGGAGAACGCAAGCCAGCTTCAGCTCCGACTCTATGCCGACTCTGCCAGAGCCGACGGCAAGGACGGCACCGTGGGCGCCTCCGCCTCGGTGCGGATCGACACCGTGGAGCTCACCGGCTGCCCGATGATTGCGCCGGAGATCTGCGACTGGGTCCGCTGCCCGGCGCAGAGCAGCGTCCCCTCCGGCTTCGCGCTGGAGCTTACCACTGCCACCCAAGGCGCAGAAATCCGCTACACCACAGACCTGGGCCGCACGGTTCAGCGTTACGATCCCCAGGCCCGGCCGGTGCTCACCGAATTCCCCACTGTGCTGATTGCCTGGGCAGAGAAGCAGGGCCTTGCCCCCTCGGTGCCCACACTCTACCGCTTCACCCAGGCCCAGGTGGCCCCGGTAAAGGCCGCTCCCAACGGCGGCGCGGTCGCCGCGGACACCCAGCTTAAGCTCACCTGTGCCACCCAGGAGGCGCAGATCCGCTACTCTCTGGATGGCGGCGAGAGCTGGCAGACCTATGATGCCGAAAACCGCCCGGTTCTGACGGCCGCGCTGCTGGAAACCGAGCCCACCGTCCTGGTCATGGGCGTCATGGAGGGCTGGCTCAGCAGCCCGGTGACCTCCCTGCGCTTCTCCCTGCGCCAGAACGCCAAATATCAGCTCTACTTCGGTCAGCTGCACTCCCACACCAACTACTCTGACGGCGCCGGCTCCTGCGAGGAGGCCTTTGTCCATGCCTCCACCGAAGTGGACAACTTGGACTTCCTTGCGGTGACGGACCACTCCAACGCCTTTGACAACGACACTGCCGCCACGGTTTACGACGGCTCCATGTCTGCCAAATGGGTCAGCGGCCACGAGCTGGCGGACCGTTACACCAACGAGAATTTCGTCTGCATTTACGGTTACGAGATGACCTGGTCCAACGGCCTGGGCCATATGAACACCTACAACACCGGCGGCTTCCAGTCCAGGACCCAGGCTGAGTTCTCCAGCTACGCCACGGCCCTGCCCAACTACTACGACGCCCTGCGCAGCGACCCCAACTCCATCTCCCAGTTCAACCATCCCGGCACTACCTTTGGCACCTTCCAGGATTACGCCTGGTATGACGCCGATATTGACGAGCTGATCACCATCATCGAGGTGGGCAACGGCGAGGGCACCATCGGCTCCAGCGGCTATTTCCCCTCTTATGAAGAGTATACCCGTGCCCTGGACCTGGGCTGGCACGTGGCCCCCACCAACAACCAGGACAACCACAAGGGCAGCTGGGGCGACGCCAACACGGCCCGCAGCGTGGTCATGGCCGATGCCCTGACCCGGGAGAACATCTATGACGCCATCCGCAACCGCCGGGTGTATGCCACTGAGGACAACGACTTCTCCGTCTACTACACCCTGAACGGCTACGAAATGGGCACCATCCTCACTGAGGAGGACGTAGACGATTCGGTCACCCTCCGGGCGGAGATTTCCGACCCCACCGACAGCGGCAGCTGTAAGATCGAGGTGGTGGTCAACGGCGGCATTGTCTGCACTTCCAAGACCGCGCAGGTCCTGGACGGAGAGGTGGAATTCACCCTGCCGGCGAACTACTCTTATTACTACCTGCGCCTGACCCAGGCGGACGGCGACATTGCCGTCACCGCCCCTGTGTGGATCGGTGAGGTGGAATCCATCGGCGTGCGGGAGCTGAAGGCGGATACCGAGCTTCCCATCCAGGACGAGCCCACCGAGATCACCCTGACCCTGGCCAATGACGAGACCTCTGACCTGGAAATTCACTCCATTGAATTCTCTGTGGAGGATGAGATCGTCCACACTGTGGATCTGGACCAGGCGGAGTTGACGCGCTTGAAGGCCGGCGAGACCCGCCATTACTGGTTTGACTTCACCTGGAACGGCATCGGCACCACGGTGCTGAACGTCACGGTAAAGGGCGCCTTCCGCGGGGCGGAGAAGCAGTACAACGGTGTGCTGCAGCTGAACTATCTGCCTGCCGCCATGGTCTCCAACGTGATTGTAGACGGCACCCATTTTAACGACTATGTCACCGGCGCCTGGGCCGGCAACACCACCAAGCTGGCGGAGCTGGGCGCGGACCACTACGCCCGGGTTACCGTTGCCACCGAGCCCATCACCGCCGCCCAGCTGGAGAACTGCCAGCTGCTGGTCCTCTCGGCGCCTGCCAGACGCACCAAGGACGAATACCGCACCAGCCATTTTGAGGACGAATTCCTCTCCCTGGTTTCCGACTACGTGGCCCGGGGCGGCAGTGTGGTGGTCTGCGGCAGCGCAGACTTTAACGACTCTACCGCGGCCCAGGCCCATACCGAGCTGAACAAGCTCCTCTCCGCCGTGGGCAGTACCATCCGCCTGCGCTCTGACGAGGCCGTAGAGGAGAATGAAAAGGGCGAGCAGGTTTACGGTCTGGAGCTTGCCCGGTATGACGATGCCTCCGTCTGGCTCACCGGGGCCCGGGAGGGGATGACCTTCTCGGTCTACTCTGCCTGCTCGGTGGATCTGTCCGACGGCGGGGCCAATGACCGGGTGGAGCAGGCCCAGGCATTGGTGCTGGGCAACCCCGAGACCTTCAGCGTAGATGCCAAGACCGACACAGGCTATGCCGGTTCCGGCCAGGTGGCCGTTCAAAAAGGCGACGTGGTCATGGCCGCGTTGCAAGACACCAAGGCCGGCGGCCATATCCTGGTGTGTGGCGCGCCCTTCTTCTCCGACTACAACATGGAGACCGACGAGCACGATTACAAGCTCAACGCCGTGCTTATGACCAATCTGCTGCAGACCGTGGCAGTCCAGCTGCCGGTCACGCCCATTGCCGAGATGCGCCGGGGCGAGCTGGGCCAGGTCTTCTGTGTGGAGGGCTGGGTGACCAACGGCACCGACAACGACAAAACCAAGTTCTTCGACACCATCTATATTCAGGACGACACCGGCGGTGTCACCGTCTACCCCTTCGCCCAGGAGGGTCTTGCCAAGGGCACCAAGCTGCGCCTGGTGGGCTATGTGGACCAGTACCAGGATGACCGCGAGCTCCAGGTGCTGCGATATGAGATTCTGGAGGACGCGCCAACCCGGCTGATTGCCCCCACAGTGCTCACCTGCGCCCAGGCTATGGACTACGCGACCTACGGCGGCATGCTGGTGCAGACCCAGGGCGTCATCACCGAGGTCTCCCTGCAGGGCAGCGCCGTTACCCAGCTGAGAGTGCAGGATGAGACCGGGAGCATTGCAACAATCTTCATTGACGGCTACATCTACTCCGGCACCACAGGGGAGAACACCCTGGCCGGGTTCTGCAAGCCCGGCAATGAGATCTCCGCGGTGGGCATGTGCTTTATGCATCCCGAAACCGGGGAGGAGACCTCCTCCTGCTGCCTGCGGGTGCGTGACTGTGACGAGATCCTGCTGATCCGGGAGGCCGATCCCCCCAAGCCGCCGGTGAATACCGAAGCCTTGGCAGCCCTGGTGGCACAGGCCAAGGCTGTGGATCCCGACGATTGGACCCAGGAATCTGCAGCGGCCTTGCAGCAGGCGCTGGATCAGGCCCTGTCCGTGCTGGACGACCCCGAGGCAACCCAGACCCAGGTGGATGCCGCGGCGGAAGCACTCCTCCAGGCCCTGGACGGCCTGGAGCAGAAGCCCCCGGTTTTCCGCTTTGACGACGTACAGGATCCCTCTGCCTTCTATTTCAACCCGGTGTACTGGGCGGTAGACCACAAGCCGCAGATTACCAACGGCATGACCCCCACCACCTTTGAACCAAACCGCAGCTGCACCCGGGGCCAGGTGGTCACCTTCCTCTGGCGCGCTGCCGGCTGTCCTGAGCCGGAAGCCCAGGAGAATCCCTTTGCCGATGTCAACGCCGCCGCCTTCTATTACAAGCCCGTACTCTGGGCTGTGGAAAAGGGGATTACCAACGGTATGGGCCCGGGCCGCTTCAACCCGGATGGCCTGTGTACCCGGGGCCAGGTGGTGACCTTCCTGTACCGCTTTGCCGGCAGCCCGGCAATTGACACCTCTTCCAGTCCTTTCAACGATCTTCTGCCCGGGGCCTATTACACCGCACCCGTGGCCTGGGCCGTTCAGACGCAGATCACCAACGGCATGAGCGCGGTCAGCTTTGCTCCGGAGAATATCTGCACCCGGGGCCAGGTGGTGACCTTCCTCTACCGGCAGCAGAAGGGACAGTAACGATCCCATCCTCACGGCCCGGCACCCGCCGGGCCGTGTATCCTACTTGCTTCAGGAGGCTGCCTATGCACTCCAAGTCCAAAGTCCGCTGGCTCCGCCTTGTGCTGTGCCTGCTGCTCACCCTGGTGCTGGCCGGGTTGGGGCTCTACGCCCGGCAGGGCCGTTCCCGCTGGGAGATTTCGCCCTCCTCCGGCACCGAATACGAGCGGGCCAGGGTGCTCGCTGTGGTGGAGGACAACACCCAGCCCAACCCCACCTATGAAAACGTCACTGTGGGCACCCAAACCCTGCAGATCGAGCTGATTACCGGCCGCTACGCCGGCGACCAGCTGCAGATCACAAATTATCTCAGCCCCTTTTTGAACCACAGTGTGGCGGCCAGGCCCGGTATGGAGCTGTCCGTCCGCGTCATTACTACAGAGGTGGCAGAGTACACCGTGTCGGTGTACAACTACAGCCGGGGCCCGCTTTTGTGGATCTTTGTGGGCATTTTTGCCCTGGCCCTGGTGCTGGTGGGCGGCAGGCGGGGGGTTACCGCCCTGCTGGGTCTGGCGGTAACGGTGCTGGGTGTGGTGTTTGTGCTGCTGCCGCTGCTGGTGCAGCGGGGCTGGCCGCCCATTCCCACCACTCTTTTGGTAGTCGTCCTCACCATGACCGTCAGCTATCTGCTACTGGGCGGTTCCGGGCCCAAGGCCTGGATCGCCGTCCTTGGTGCCTTTGGCGGGGTGATGCTGGCAGGACTTTTTGCCTGGCTGGCCGGCAGGCTGGTCCATATCTCCGGCATGAACATGGACGAGGCGGAATCCCTCTTTCTCACCGCGGCCGACCACGGGCTGCAGGTTTCCGGTCTGTTTGTCTGCGGCATTCTCATTGCCGCAGAGGGGGCCATTATGGACATTGCCATGAGCGTGGCCTCCGCGGTAGAGGAGGTCCACCGGGTGGCCCCCGCCCGGGACGCCGGCGCGTTGTTCCGTTCCGGCATGCACGTGGGGCGTGACGCCATGGGCACCATGGCCAACACCCTGATCCTGGCCTTTGCCGGCACAGGGCTGAACACCATGCTCTTCCTCTACGCCTATGACGTATCCTACGAGCAGCTGATCAACACCGATTTTGTGGCCATGGAGATGCTCCGGGGCCTGGCAGGCAGCCTGGGCATGATTCTGACGGTGCCCCTGGTGGCCTTTTTGGGCAGCCGGATCTACACCGCCGGCCAGCGGGGCAAAAACAAAGAGGCGTGACCAAAGCGGTCACGCCTCTCGGCAATCAGATGGGATACAGACTTACTTGGACAGCTCCGCGGTGTCCTGGGCAATCATCAGCTCTTCGTTGGTGGGGATGACCCAGACAGTGACCTTGGAGTCGGGGGCGGAGATAATCCGCTCGTCCCCGCGCAGCTGGTTCTTCTCGGGATCCAGCTTCACGCCCAGGAATTCCAGACCCTGGCACACAGCGGCACGGGTATTGGCGCCGTTCTCGCCCACACCTGCGGTGAAGACCAGCACGTCCAGTCCGCCCAGGGCGGCGGCATAAGCGCCCACGTACTTCTTGACCTCGTAGCAGAATTTCTCCAGGGCCAGGGCACACTTCTCGTTGCCCTGGGCCGCACCGGCTTCCAGATCACGGAAGTCGGAGCTCACACCGCCGGACAGGGCCAGCACGCCGGACTTCTTGTTGAAAATGGTCAGCACTTCGTCGATGGTCTTGTTGTACTTGTTGGCGATAAACTGGGCCACAGTGGTGTCCACGTCGCCGGCACGGGTGCCCATGGGCACACCGGCCAGAGGGCCAAGGCCCATAGAGGTATCCTGGCACTTGCAGTCCTTGATGGCGCACAGGCTGGAGCCGTTGCCCAGGTGGCAGTTAATTACCCGCAGGTCGTCCCGGCCCATCAGCTTGGCCACCCGCTTTGCGATGTAGCGGTGGGAGGTGCCGTGGAAGCCGTAACGGCGCAGGCTGTCGTTTTCGTAATACTCATCGGGGATGGCATACCGGTAGGCCTTGGGGGGCATGGTCATGTGGAAAGCGGTGTCAAACACAGCCACCTGGGGCTTGGTGGGCATGATCTTCTGGCAGGCCTCAATGCCCATCAGGTTGGCGGGGTTGTGCAGGGGGCCCAGGGGGATGCAGTCCCGGATGGCCTGCTTGCAGGCCTCGTCAATCAGGCAGGATTCGGTGAACTTGGCACCGCCGTGCAGCACGCGGTGGCCCACAGCGTCGATTTCATCCACAGAAGCGACCACGCCGAACACGGGATCCACCAGGATCTCCAGCACAGCGGTGATTGCCTCGGCATGGGTGGGCATGGGAATCTCACGCACTTCGTTGATGGCCTTGGAGGGAACCTTGTGGGTCAGCCGGCCGTCGATGCCGATGCGCTCACACAGACCCTTGGCGAACACCTCGCCGGAATCGGGGTCCATAAGCTGATACTTCAGGGAAGAGCTGCCTGCGTTGATGACTAAGATTTTCATAAATAATCTCTCCTAAATTCGTCTTTGAAATCTGGGATTTCTGTGCTACAATAGCCCTAACGTATTCATTTTACCGCAGAACCTGCCATAAGGCAAGCATAATTTTTGCCCGGAGGAAAAAACATGACCACTGTCGGCATCGTTTGCGAATACAATCCCTTTCATAACGGTCATGCAGCCCAGTTTGCCCGGCTGCGAGCCCGGCTGGGCCAGGATGCGGCCGTTGTCTGTGTGATGAGCGGCAACTTTGTCCAGCGTGGGCAGCCTGCGCTGTATGACAAGCAGCTTCGCGCCAGGGCTGCGGTGCTTGCCGGGGCCAGCCTGGTGCTGGAGCTGCCCCTGACCAAGGCTCTGTCCTCTGCCGAGGGGTTTGCCGCCGGCGGGGTGGAGATTCTGGATCGGCTGGGCTGCGAATGGCTCAGCTTTGGCAGCGAGAGCGCAGACCTCCATGCCCTGCGCCGGACTGCCCAGGCGCTGTTGGCGCCCGGGTTTGACGACTGCCTGCGCCGCCATCTGGAATCCGGCTGCTCCTATCCCGCCGCCCGGGCCCGGGCCCTGGCGGAGCGTACCGGGCAGACCATCACCTGCCTGCCCAACGATATCCTGGCAATTGAGTACTGCAAGGCCCTGTTGCGCCGGGGCAGCAAAATGGAGCTTCTGCCGGTTCCCCGGCCGGGGGATTATCATGACACCGGGCTGAACCCCGAGGCCCCCTCTGCCACGGGGGTCCGCCTGTCTGTAGAGCGGGGGGATGGCAGCTGGCGGCAGGCGGTTCCACCCCGGCTTGTTCCCCTTTATCAAGCCGGGACGATCCACACCCTGGGGGCAGGGGAGCGGGCGGTGCTTTCGCGGCTGCGGGCCATGTCGGCCCAGGAGTTTGCAGCCCTTCCCTTTGGCTCGGAGGGGCTTTGGAGCAAGCTGATGAAAAGCTGCCGGGCCGGACAGAGTGTTGCCCAGATCCTTGAGCTGACCAAATCCAAACGCTACACCCACACCAGGCTTTCCAGAATGGTGCTGTGCGCCTACCTGGGCCTGACTGCCCGGGACCTGGACCGTGAGATCCCCTATGTCAGGATTCTGGCCTTTGACGATTTGGGCAGAGAGGTGCTCCGGCGGCAGACCGGAGACCTGCCCTTGATTCACGCCGGGCAGAAGCCTCAGGATGAGGAATATTACGCCATGGAATGCAGGGCGGCGGACCTGTACACGCTGTTTGCCCACGGAGACTGTCCGTGCGGCACAGAGCAGAGGGGCAGGGTCTGCTACCTGCCCAAGGACAGACTGCACGCAGATGAGCCCCAAGATATGGTGGGAGATTCAAAAAATTTTACTATTTTTTGAAAAAAGTACTTGCAAATAATGCGCAGTTGTGCTATTATATGCGGGCTGATTGAAAATCACGGGGAGAATATGCCCTTTACTGCTATAAGAAAGAGGTGAACTGAAATGAAGGAAGGTATCCATCCCAAGTACGAACAGACCA
>CAMOKD010000007.1:0-59660 GCA_946617435.1 uncultured Clostridia bacterium
TCCGGCTCCAAAGCCCACCAAATGCGATACCATATCGAAGCGTTATCTTTTTTTCAAGAAAGTGGTTCACATCAATTGACATCGCAGACCCGGACTCCCGTCCGGGGCATTTTTTATCTTGACAAACGCGAAATATCGAGTATAATATTTCCACAATTGAATCAACCCTTATCAAGAGTGGCGGAGGGACCGGCCCTATGAAGCCCGGCAACCTACAGTGATGTAAGGTGCCAAATCCGGCGAGGTAATCGGCAGATGAGGAGAGTTCGCTTCCGCTCTGCCCGCCGGCAGGGCCTTTTTTTCGCCCCGGGGTACCCTGAAAGGAATTATGGAAACAATGGAAAAGAGAATCTTCACTTCTGAATCGGTCACAGAGGGACATCCTGATAAAGTCTGTGACCAGATCTCCGACGGCGTACTGGACGCCATCCTGGCCCAGGATCCCATGGCCCGGGTTGCCTGTGAGACCGTTGCGGCCACCGGACTGATCCTGGTGGCCGGGCAGATCACCTGCGACTGCTTTGTGGACATTGCCAAGGTGGCCCGGCAGACCCTGCTGAACATTGGCTATGACTCTGCAGAGGCCGGCTTCAACGGCAACACCTGCGCAGTGCTCACCGCCATTGACGAGCAGTCCAAGGACATCGCCATGGGTGTGAACAACTCCTATGACGACAAGACCACCGGCGCCGGTGACCAGGGCATGATGTTCGGCTTTGCCTGTGACGAAACCAAGGAGCTGATGCCCGCACCCATCGGATATGCCCACAACCTGACCCGCGCGCTGAGCGAGTTGCGGAAGAACGGTACCCTGCCCTGGCTGCGACCTGACGGCAAAAGCCAGGTTTCCGTCCAGTATGACGAAGAGGGCAAGCCCGAACGAATCGACACCGTGGTGGTCTCTACCCAGCACGCAGAGGATGTGGACATTCAAACGCTCCGTGAGGCCGTGATTGAGACCGTCATCCGGCCCAACCTGCCCAAGCGCCTGCTGGACGAGAACACCCGCTTTTTCGTAAACCCCACCGGCCGCTTTGTGCTGGGCGGTCCCGCGGCGGACACCGGGCTTACCGGCCGCAAGATCATTGTAGACACCTACGGCGGCTACGCTTCCCACGGCGGCGGCGCATTCTCCGGCAAGGATCCCACCAAGGTGGACCGCAGCGCTGCCTACATGGCCCGCTATATCGCCAAAAATATTGTGGCCGCCGGGCTTGCCAAAAAGTGCCAGATTGAGCTGGCCTACGCCATTGGCGTGGCCCAGCCGGTCTCTGTGTTGGTGGAGACCTTCGGCACCGGCAAGCAGCCCGACGCAGAGCTCTCCGCCCTGGTACGCCGCTGCTTTGACCTGCGGCCTGCGGCAATCATCTCTACCTTGGATTTGCGCCGGCCCATCTATCAGCCCACAGCTGCCTACGGCCACTTTGGCCGGCCGGACCTGGACCTGCCCTGGGAGCGCACCGATGCCTGCGCCCGCCTGCTGGAGCAGATCTGATTGGTCAAAAAACCCGGGACGCCCCTTACACTGTGCAAGGGACGTCCCGGGTTTGTATTTCAGGAGAAGTTTGTCTCATAAATATGCTGCGCCAAGGGTGCGGTGAGAAAGTCCACCACGATCCAGCCCCGGAGCTGCTCCTGGGGCAGTGACTCCAGCCTGGGATTCAGCACCCTGGCATGGGCAAAGGGATGGCCGTAGGCCAGGGTCCCCTTGGTGCTGAGGAAGTGGATGGATACGTCCCCCGGGCCGATGTCCGGGCAGGCCAGGCCTGCGGAAAAGGCTGCCCATTTGTCCTCGGTGCCGTATTCAAACCGATCCTGCACCCAGAGGCGGTAGACGCCGTTGTCTGTCATTTCAATGCTCTTGCCGGTGTCTTCATTTCCCTTCTGGTCCGGCCAATTGAGGGGAATGACAGGCACCGCCATCTCTGCCGGCTCAATGTAACGCCCAAGAAATACCAGCCTGCCCCGGGCCTCCCCCAGGGTGGGGATATGGTCGGTCAGCAGCCAGAGCTCCGGGTTTTCAGCAAAGACGGTGCTGTTCAGCCGGTCCAGCAGGGTTGCCATAGAGTCGTCCCCGTGCTCGTACTTCACGGCGAAGAGGACGGTTTCGGTGGGATGGGCCGTCAAAAACGCGGCGCACTGGGCCAGCACGTCCTCCAGATACAGGGTTTCAGACCAGGGCATGGGGCCTGTTTTGCAGTTCGTAAAGCCGTGCATCAGACGCACACGGTCGCCGTCAAAGCCCAGACGGATATCCAGGTAGCGGGCGCCGGCCTCCAGTTGGCCGGTGATGTCCATGCTCTGGCACTTGGAGAAGAAGGCCAGCTGGACATATTGGGTAGCGCAATCGTGGGTGCCGGGCAGGGTGATCTCGCTCAGTGACAGGTTGTCGTCCAGCCGGGCCATCCAATCTGCCGAGCCCTCTACCCGGGTCTGATCCGGGCCCTCGGTAAGTGGGATGAGAAACATCGCCAATCCCAGCAGCAGCACTACCGCCAGCAGGCCGCCCAGAATCCGCAGCAGCACCCGCCCGGGCCCTTTGCGGGTCGTTTTTTTGTGTTTCATCGGTGTCCTCCCTTCTCCGGCAAGCCGGAATTCCGGGTTCATTGTACCATATCCTCCCCCGCTTGACAAGCAGGGATTTCCGGACTAGGCCCCATCAGTCCCAATCCGAGGCGCTTGAGACGTCCCAAAGCATAAAAACGGCGCGCCGCAAAATGAAGCATTTTGCGGCGCGCCCTATGATTTACGGTTGCGTAGCTGCAGAGGGTTGGGTGGGTTCAGTCTGTTCGGTGCCGTCGGGCAGGTCAGGCTCCGGCAGATCCTTCAGCATTTGGTACCGCATGACAATGGCCGCCACCTGGGCCCGGGAAGCGTTGCCCTGGGGATCCAGCATGGTCACACCACCGATCTTGTTGCCGTTAATCAGGCCGTTGCCCACGGCCCAGGCCAGTGCCTCTTTGGCGTAGGCGGAAGCCTTGTCTCCGTCCGGGAAGACGGACAGATCTGTGGTTTTGCTCACGTCCTCGCCCTCCCACTTGGCGTAGCGGAAGAGCATGGTTGCCACCTGCTCTCGGGTGACGTCCAGCCCGGGGCCGAAGCGGGTAGGACTCAGACCGTTGACCACACCCTGTGCGGCGGCCCAGGCCACGCCCTTGGAGAAATACACATTGGTGGGAACGTCGTCAAAGTCGGTCTGGAGCTGCTCCGGCTCCTCGCTGCCGGCCATCCGCCACAGCACGGTGACCATCATGCCCCGGTTCATGGGAACGCCGGGGGCAAAGGTGGTGTCGGAGGTGCCGTTGAACAGATTGTTGTCTACCACAAAGTTCACGGAATCTGCAAACCAGTCAGTGGTTTTTACATCGGTGAACCTGTCTACCGGGGTTTGGACAATGCCGCACACGGTGCACACGCCGTCTACAAACTTGTGTCCGGTGGCGGGGATGGGGTTGGAAATCCGCATGCCGCAGTGCATGCACACATAGTCCAGGGAGCCGTCCTCGGTGCAGGTGGGCAGGGTCTTTTCGGTACGGAAGACGTGGTCGTCGCCGCCCACATCGCCGAACCAGTAGTTCATATCCACCCGGGTGTTAATGCCGGGGACTGCGCCGTCAGAGGAATACTGCCAGATGTTGGCGCCGGTTTGAACGGTGAGGGTGTCGTTGTATTGGGCAACCCAGCGGACCCAGTTGCTGTAGGCGTCGCTGTTCAGACGGGTGTTCCAGTAGTAGGTGCTGCAGTATACACCGGCCCGGAAGCCCACGTTTTCTATGGTGGTGCAGAAGGTGGTGCAGGTGTTCAGAATCTTTTCCGGGGTCATGGAGGCAGCAAGGATCCGGGTGGGCTCTTCCACGTCGAAGAAGATGGGCAAATCCGGCTTGTGGCTGCCCAGCTGGTTCAGGACAAAGTCCACCTCAGCCATGGCCTCGATGTCGTTCATGGCCCGGGTGTAGATATATACACCGTAGGGAATGCCCAGGCGCTCGCACTCCTCCACATTGCGCTGGAAGTAGGTGTCTACCGCCCAGGAATCGGGGAAGGCATCGGGATTCTCCTGGGTGTACAGGAACTGGTTAGGATCGGCCTTGAACTTCTGCTCAAAGGCGGTGTTGTCCTTGTACTCGGGGTGCTTGGCGATAAAGTCGTCATACCGGCCGCCGGTGTTCTTCTTGCCGAAGTCACCCACGCGGATGATGGCATAGTCGATGTAGTTTTTGGCGGTGTCCCAGTCGATGACGCCGTTATGCTCGCTGACGTCAATGCCCGGGCGGAAGAACATGCCCTCGCCGCAGATGGGGCACTCGTCACCGGGCAGGCTGACCACGCACTCGTGGGTGTATTTCACATCGTCGCGGGTCTTGCTGCGCCATATGCTGTAGGAGCCGCTGAGATAGTAGCTGCGGAAGCTGGCCAGGCCGTTGCCGCTGTAGCGGGTGGTGCGCACGTTGCAGTCTGTGCGGACCACAGGGGTCGACTCAGAGATCTCAATGCTGTTGATGGCGCCGTTTTCGTCAAAGGTCACGTCAGTGCAGAGCACCACATGGCCGGAGGAGTTCAGGTAGTCGCCCACCTGGAGATCGGCGTAGGAGCTGCTGGAGATAAAGGTGCCGTAGTTGGTGATGTTGTCGGTGGTGCAGCGCCGGGGCAGATTCAGCGCCCAGGAGACGAAGCCGCTGCAGTCTGTACCGAAGTAGGGGCCGCCCCGGCCATAGCTGGACCGGTCGGTGTACATCTTGCTGCCAGTGTTGTTTACAGCGGCGATAAACTCGGTGAGACTGGCACTCCAGGGTACGTACTTGGCGCTGACAGGCTGGCTGTAGGGCAGTCCGTGGTAGGTGGTGCCGGCCTTGTAGGTCATGTAGTTGCCCCAGGCGGCAATGTCCTTTTGGGGTGTCCATTCAATGTTGGTCATCTGCGCAGCCCGGAGAACAATGTTATTCACGCCGGTGGTGGCGGGGCGGCGCTTTGCGCCGTCATCGTGATAGGTGAAGCTGTCGGGCACCACGTAGGAGGGCTGGGGGATCACGTAGCTTGTGCCGGTGTCCGGCGTCAGGGTTTCGGGCTCGTCAGGGGTCGGGGCCTCGTCGGGAACCTCGGTCTGCACAACAGGCTCGGTCTCCTCGGGGACGTCGATCTCCACAGGGGGCTCGGTCTCCACAGGGGCCTGGGTCTCGATGGGGGCCTCAGTCTCAATGGGCGCTTCGGTCTCAATGGGAGCCTCAGTCTCCACGGGCGCTTCGGTCTCCACAGCCGCCTCGGTCTCCACAGGCGCCTCGGTCTCCACAGGGGGTGCAGCGGGAGTCTCGGTCTCCGGAGAGATTTCGTCTTCGGGCAGGGTCTCGTCCTCGGCAGGGGCCTCCGGATCGATAGGTTCTCCGGTCACTGCGTCCACCAGGGTTTCCTCTCCGGTGATCGGGTCACGCAGGACGATCTGTACGTCCCCGGGGTTCAGGTTGGGGTCGGAGAGAATTTCCTCCACCGCCAGGGCGGCGGCCTCCTGCTCCAGGGCCTTTTGGAAGGTCTCTTCTTCGGTGATGACGCCGCGGAAGGCGTTGGTCTCAGCTTCCGGCTCCTGGTCGGCTCCGAAGGCCTCGGCCCGAGGAGCATCGGTGAAGGCGGAGGCCAGGTCCATCTGGAAATCATAACCCTGGATGGAGTACAGCAGCTGCCCACCCTCCCGGTTAAAGTCGACGTCGTAGGCGTCAGCGTGCTGGATCAAAAGCACATCCTCGGCATAGATGTCGCACTCAAAGAGCGTGCCCACGGCGTAAATCATGCCGCAGCCTGTGGGCACAAAGCTGAACAGGTCTTGGGCAAAACGGAGCATAGACACCGCCCTGGACTGGATGTCCAGCTGCCAGATGGCATTGTCACACAGGAAGTAGAGGGTGGTGCCGTTCATGGCATACAGTTGCCGGGGGCTGCCGGTAAAGCCCTCCAGCAGAGGGGTGAGGGTGCCGGTGGCAAGCTCCAGAGCGCAGAGGTCAAAGAAGCCCTCATGCACCCGGGCAAAATACAGGGTGCCGTCCAGATAGTTCAGAAGGGCGGCAGGCTCATTGTATACCGGTGCGGCGCCCTTGAGATTGTTGTAAATGAAGCCATCCTCGGAGCCCACGTAAAACAGGCCCTCGTCGGTGAGCACCTGCTTGCCGCCGCCCAGCAGCATATCGCCGGGAAGGGTACCCAGGGTGCAGGAGGGATCAGGCTCGTCCAGGGCAAAGGCTGCCGCCGGCAGCAGGCCGATCAGCAGCACAGCCGCCAACAGCAGCGGCAGAATCCGTTTTTTGATGGTCATAGGCAAGGCCTCCAGTTATGTAAACTCAGTGAGAAGAAGACATCGAGACAGTGGCAAAAGGGTATGCTTCGCCCACGGATCCACGAATCCACCTGTATTGTACTTGATTCCGGGGAAATTGTCAACAGTTTGTAACCTTTTTTCCCGGAAGAAAAGGTGTAAATTTACTGTGAACCCCCGAAATACGCGCACCAGGGGGCCAAGGCGCAGCGATCGCAGGCGGGTTTGCGGGCGGTGCAGACCGCCCGGCCATGGAGCACGATCCGGTGGCAGAAGTCGGAGCTCTCTTCCGGGGGCAGAACGGCACGGAGCTGCTGCTCGCACTTGGCGGGGTCCTTGGTGCCGTCGGTGAGACCCAGCTTGCCACAGATGCGGATGCAGTGGGTGTCGCACACCACTGAGCCGGGTACGGCGTACAGATCTCCCAGCAGAAGGTTTGCGGTCTTGCGGCCCACCCCCGGCAGCCGGAGCAGGGCCTCCATGGTGTCGGGCACCCGGCCGCCGTAGTCGGACAGGAGCATCTGGCAGGCCAGGACGATATCCTTGGCCTTCTGCCGGAAAAAGCCGCAGGCGTGGATCAACTGCTCCACCTCGGCCACATCCGCCCCGGCAAAGGCCTCCAGGGTGGGATACCGGGCAAAGAGGGCCGGGGTGATTTGGTTGACCCGCTCGTCGGTGCACTGGGCAGACAGACGAACGGCAATCATCAGCTCATAGTCCTTTTGGCTGTGCAGGGCACACAGGGCGTCTGGATAAAGGGTCTTCAGCACGCGGACAGCCTGCAGGGCGCGGTCTTTTGTTTCCATGGGGGTACCCTCCTGGTCATTGGTCGTGATATTATACCACAAGGTTGGGAAAAACGGAAGAAAGAAGTTGCGTTTTTCCGCAAAATGGGCTAAAATAAGGGCAGTTTCCACCGGGAGGTGCGTATCATGTATCAACCCCTGGCCGATGAGCTGCGGCCCAGAGAGCTGGAGGAGGTCTATGGCCAGGCCCATATCCTGGGGCCCGGGGCCATTCTCACCAGAATCATTGAGTCCGGCCATGTGCCCAACCTGATCTTCTACGGCCCCTCCGGCACGGGCAAGACCACTGTGGCCAACATCATTGCCGAGAAGACCAACCGTAAGCTGTTTAAGCTCAACGCCACCACCGCCTCCACCGCGGACATCAAGGCCATTGTGTCAGAGCTGGATACCATGCTGGCGCCAAACGGAGTGCTGCTGTACCTGGATGAGATCCAATCCTTCAACAAAAAGCAGCAGCAGACCCTGCTGGAGCACATCGAAAACGGCAAGATCACCCTGATTGCCTCCACCACGGAGAACCCTTATTTCTATGTGTTCAACGCAATTTTGAGCCGCTCCACCATTTTTGAGTTTAAGTCCCTCACTCCCGCCGACGCGAAAAAGGCGGTGGACCGGGCCATCGCCTACATGGGCCGGAAGCTGGATTTGGAGCTCACCATAGAACCCGGGGTGGAGGATTATATCGCCACCTGCTGCGGCGGGGACATCCGCAAGGCCCTGAACGCAGTGGAGGTTCTCTTTGCCGCCTGCGCCACCGACCGGAAGACCCTGACCCTGACCCTGGCCGACGCCCAGGCGGTGACCCAGAAATCCTCCATGCACTACGACCGGGAGGGAGACAGCCACTATGACGCGGTCTCCGCCCTGATGAAATCCCTGCGGGGCTCAGACCCCGATGCCGCCCTGCACTATCTGGCCCGGCTGCTGGAGACCGGCGATCTGCCCGGGGCCTGCCGGCGGCTGCTCTGCTCCGCCAGCGAGGACATCGGCCTGGCCTATCCCCAGGCGGCGGCCATTGTGAAGGCCTGTGTAGACTCCGCCCTGCAGCTGGGTCTGCCGGAGGCCAAGCTCCCCCTGGCCCAGGCCGCCATTCTGCTGGCCACCTGCCCCAAGTCCAACTCTGTGGTGGAGGCCATTGACGCTGCCATGCGGGACGTGAAGCGGGGCAAGGCCGGGCCCATCCCCAGAGAGCTGCAGAACGTCCACGCCGACGGCACCGGCTTTGAGCGGGAGCAGGGATATCTCTACCCCCACAGCTACCCCAACCACTGGGTGGCCCAGCAGTATCTGCCCGACAACCTGGTGGGTACCGTGTACTACCGCTACGGCGACAACAAGTATGAACAGGCCTGCAAGGCCTTTTGGGAAAAAATCAAGGGCTGAGCACGCCCTTTGCCGCAGAAAGGAGGACCACTGCCGTGCCGATGGATATCCGCGTCGGTGATGAGCTGACCATGAAAAAAAAGCACCCCTGCGGCTGTGACCGCTGGCTGGTGCTCCGGGCGGGGATGGATTTTCGTCTGCGCTGCCTGGGCTGCGGCAGGGAGATCCTGACCCCCAGAGTAAAAGCAGAGCGGGGCATCCGGGCCGTACAGCGGCAGCAGGCCCCCGCCGAGCCCCACCGGGAATGAGGCAAAACAGGTGGTTTTCCCCCATCGGGAAAGCGACCTGTTTTTTTCGTCTTTGGGTGTATACTCAGCACGGGGTGAGGGAATGACCATCTATCTGGACCAGGTGTTTGCACTGAACACCCTGGTCAATTTCTTTCTGCTCCGGCTTTGCGGGGCGCTGACACAGGGCGGCGGCGGAAGACTCCGGCATCTGGCCGCGGCGACAGGCGGCGGGCTCTATGCCGCCCTGGTGCCGGTGTGGCCGCCCCTGGGGGCGCTGCCGATCCGGATCATCGCCTTTGCCGGGCTGTGCGCAGCGGCCTTCGGCCCCAGGCGGTGGCGGAGCTGGCTGTGGTTTTTCGGGGTGTGCTGTGCCTTTGGCGGGCTGACCCTGGCAGTAACGGGGTGGATGGGCCAGCCGGTGCTCTATTTGGGCGGCCGGGTCTACTATCCGGTCACCGGCAGGCTGCTGGCCCTGCTCAGCGGAGGGCTGTATGCCCTGGGCCGGGGACTGCTGTTCTGCTTTGCCCGACACCGAGGGCGGCAGCTGGTCCGGCTGGAACTGGAGATTGGAGGCAAAAAGGCCGCCTACACCGCCCTGGTGGACACAGGCAACACCCTGCGGGACCCGATCAGCGGGGAGTCTGCCCTGGTGCTGTGGGCCAAGGCCGCCCAGCAGCTGCTGCCCGGCTTGCCACAGACGGAGGCTGAAGCCCAGCTGCTGTGGCTGCAAGCCCACTACCCCGGCCTGCGGCCCAGACTGCTGCCCTATCGGGCGGTGGGCACCGGGGCAGGACTGCTGTGCGCCCTGCGGCCGGACGCGGTGCGACAGAACGGGAAGCCCTGCCCGGCAAGGCTGGCAGCCCTCTCCCCCACCCCGCTCAGCGACGGCGGGGAATACCAGGCCCTGCTGCAGCAGGAATAGGAGGTTTTGCCATGAGAGTATTCTGTGAACGGCTCCTGGCCCGTCTGTTGGGCCGGACCAGGGGGAAGATTATGTACATCGGCGGCAGCGATACACTCCCGCCGCCGCTGCCGCCCCAGGAGGAGCAGGCCGCCCTGGAGGCCCTGGGCCAGGGGGACCCGGCTGCCAAACGACTGCTGATTGAGCGGAATCTGCGGCTGGTGGTGTACATTGCCCGGCGGTTTGAGAGCACCGGGGTGAACATTGAGGATCTGATCTCCATCGGCACCATCGGGCTGATCAAGGGGGTGAGTACCTTCCGGCCGGAGCGGAAGATCAAGCTGGCCACCTACGCCTCCAGGTGCATCGAAAACGAGATACTGATGCACATCCGGAAAATCTCGGGCCAGCGGGCGGAGATCTCTTTGGATGAGCCCATTAACACCGACTGGGACGGCAATGAGCTGCTGCTGTCTGACGTGTTGGGCACCGAGCCGGACACCGTGCTGCGAGCACTGGAGGACAGCGTGGACCACGAGCTGCTGCGCCTGGCCCTTGCCCGGCTGCCGGACCGGGACCGTCGGATTGTGGCCATGCGCTTTGGTCTGGGGGGCTGCAAGGCCCTGACCCAGAAGGAGGTGGCGGATCTGATGGGCATCAGCCAATCCTATATTTCCCGGCTGGAAAAGCGGATCATGCTGCGCCTGCGCCAGGACATCACCCGTCAGCTCTCCGCATAGCAAAACAGGACGCACTGCAAAGCAAAGCTTTGCGGTGCGTCCGTCTTTTACAGTCTGCGGCCCTTGATGCGGGCGCTGAGATGGAGAGAGAGCATGGCAAGGGATGCGGCCATGTTTTCGTTTTGTACCAGAATGCCCTCAGGAACATCCAGATGGGTGGGAGCAAAATTCCAGATGGCCTGGATGCCGCAGGCAATCAGCCGGTCACACACCCCTTGGGCGGCACCCGCGGGGACACAGATGATGCCGAGCAAAATTCCCTCCCGGCTGCAGTAGGTCTCCAGCTGGGAAATGGGATAGACCGGCTTGTCGCCCTCTGTACGGCCGGGCTGGGCGTTGACGTCAAAGGCCGCCAGAATGTGCAGACCGTAGTCCGCAAAGCCGGTGTAGTCCAGCAGGGCGCTGCCCAGCTTGCCCGCGCCCACCAGCACCGCGCTGTGGGTGCTCTCATAGCCCAGAAAGGCTGAGATTTCCTGCATCAGGCGCCGCCGCTCATAGCCCACCCGGGGCTTGCCCCCCTTGCTGACCATGGCAAGATCCTTGCGCACCTGCACCTGGCCCATGCCCAGGGCTGTGGCCACCGCAGTGGCGGAGATGTAGGCCGGCCCATCGGGGTCCAGGCTGCGCAGATAGGACAGGTAGACCGGCAGGCGCTGGAGCACTGTGTTTGGAATTCCGTTGGTTTGCATAGCGCCCACCTCAAGCCAGGAGCAGGTCGGTCAAATCCTCTACCGAGCCGTACAACCGCATCGCCTCACGGCGCAGCCAGGGCCGGCAGAAGGGAATTGCCAGCTCCCAACGGCGGTTGAAGGAACGCCGGCGGATCAGGGCGTAGATACAGCCGTTGCGGAAGATCACGCACAGGTCCGGGTATTTCTCCTGCAGACTCAACAGCTTGTCCGCCATCTCCCGGGTGAGGAGCGCGTAGGTGTCTTCAGTGGAGTCGGTGTAGCAGACGAACTGGTCGTTGAAGGCCGCGTAGGTGAACTGGATCTGGCACATCTTACCCGCCAGCGACCGGTGGGAAAAGCGGTTTTTGCTGCCGCGGGTCTCCAGAATGATGGTGCCGGAGAACTCCCGGTTGAGCTGGATGGCCAGCCACTGTCCCCGCACCTTGACGGTGTGGCTGGTGTAGTTTTCGCCGTAGACACCGCCGCAGATGATTTCCTGGGAGGCCACCCAGCAGTCCCGGTACAGTCCCTCCAGGCGGTTGGCAGTATAGTAACGCTCCACCCGGCTGAGCAGCCCCACGTCGCAGAGGATTTCGTCCTCGGCAGGGGCTTTCTTGGCCCGGTAGGTAAACTGGTCAAAGTCCTCCTGGAGGACCACGGGCATAAAGCGCTGTTTAAAGCTCTGCTCCAGCAGCCGCAGCAGCAGCCTGGCCAGAAGCAGCAAAAGCAGACTCCCCGCCGCCAGCAGCAGGTGACGCATCAGCGCCGCCTTGGCCTGGTCGGCAGTGAGCCCGGTGGTGAAAAAGGTGATGATTTTCCCCGCGAAGGCGAACTTCTCCGGCACGGCAGAGGCCACCTGGAGCATCAGCTCCTCTGACAGGGGGGACAGCGCCCACTGGCTGACGAACCACAGGGCCCGCACCGCCCCGTAGGCAATGCCGCACACCCCGGCCAGCTCACACAGCAGGCATAAGAGCTTGCCCAGCTCATAGGGAATCATTCGTTTGCTCATCGGTACCTCCTAAAACGGGACGGCTGCCCCGGGGAAACTTGCTGCACCTCAGCTTGCAGCAGGGTCCGGCGTGCGGGCCCTGTTACAAGCTGAGGTACGGCAGCGCCGTACCTCAGCGAAATCATGAAAGCGAGGGGTCAACGAACGTCTTCAATGAGGCCGTAGTCTCCGTCGTTGCGGCGGTAAACCACAGCAAAGGCGCCGTCGGCATCCTCATCGCGGAAGGCAAAGAAGTTGTGGCCCAGCAGATTCATCTGCAGAATGGCCTCGTCTCTGGACATGGGCTTCATGGGGAATTCTTTGATGCGGCTGAGCTTGAATTCCTTCTCCTCGGGCACCTCGGCGAAGGAGGTCACCTCGGCGGTGCGGACAAAGGCGTCCTGGCGCAGACGGCGGGCAAGACGGGTTTTGTTCTTGCGGATCTGACGCTCAATATCGGACACAGCGGCATCAATGGAAGCGAACATGTCAGAGGTGCTCTCGCTGGCGCGGAAGATGGTCTTTGCAGCGTGAACGGTCAGCTCAACCTTGTTGCGGGTCTTTTCAACGGAAAAAGCGACAAAGGCTTCGGCGTCATCCTGGAAATAGCGATCCAGCTTTGAGACCTTTTTTTCGGCATAGGCATGGACGTTATCGGGCAGGCTGACCTTTTTTTCGTTGATCTGGATTTTCATATTGCGTCGCTCCTTTCATGAGTTGCGAAACCGGATGGTCTCTCTAAAGACATTATACCAGCAATTGTCCCGGGAATCAAGCCTTAATTTTCCTCCTGCGCAGGCTTGGCGGTCAGTCGGTTGGTAATCTCCCGGAACAGCTCGTCCGCCTGGGTCCGGAACCGGTCGGTGAGCAGCTTAGCCTGCCGGGCGGAGGGGGCGTAGAGCTCCAGGGTCATAAGAGGGCCCATTTCGTCGTCCAGGCGCATTACAGCCAGATAGTCGCCGCTGGGCTGGTTGAGAATTTCGGTGCGCACCATGCTGTCACGGCGGATTTCCCGGTTGAAGCGCTCCACTGCCCGCTCGGCCCGCTGCATCACCGGGAAGGCAATAGAGTCCTGGGTGAGCAGGCAGTCGGACTTGCCCTTTTCGGTGATGACGTAGCCCTCCTCTGTGTGCTCCAGGTGGCCGGTGTCTACCATCTCGGGGATGGATTCCAGCACGTCAAAATAGCTGAGCTTGTCGTCCTGCAGGCACAGCTCGTAAATTGTCTGCTCGTCTACCGGGTAGATTACCTTGCTCATCACAAACAGGATCAGCACCTTTACATCCAGCTTGTCCTGGATAAAGCCATGTCGTTCCATTGCGATCCTCCTCTGCCGATGGATTTGGAATATTATACCCTATCCGGCGGCAAATTACAAGCCCCAATCCTGCACAGCCCGGCCCCCTGCGCCATAGGCTGGTCTGGGAGGAATGGATATGAAGCATTCTATCTTGCTGGTGGGCGGCGACGCACGCCAGCGTGTATTGGCCCGGCTGCTGGCCGGCAGGCACCGGGTAGGCACCCTGGACGTGCCGGGGCTGCCGGACACCCCGGAGGGGCCCTGGGAGCTGCTGGTGCTGCCCTGCCCGGTGCTGGACCGGCAGGGACGGTTCAGGGCAAGGATCCCTCTGGCGCAGGCCCTGGCCCTGGCCCCGGGCGCACCGGTGCTGGGCGGGGCGGTACCGCCCCTGCCGGAAAACAGAGAGGCTGTGGACCTGCTGCAGCAGGAGCAGACCGCCCGGGAGAACGCTGCCCTGACCGCCCTGGCTGTGCCGGAGTTTTTGGCCCAGGCAGGACTTGGGCCCAAGGACCGGTGCTGCCTGGTGATCGGCTGGGGTCGGATCGGAAGAGTGCTGGCCCCGGTGCTGCTGGGGGCAGGGGCGGAGGTCCGGGTGGTCACCCGGCGGCCGGAGGCCCACAGCGAAATCCGGGCCATGGGGGCAGAACCCCTGGGGCCGGAGGCGGTCACAGATGAATTTGACCTGTTGCTGAACACCGCGCCGGGGCCGGCGCTCCCCCCTGCCCTGTTGGACAGCTTGGGACCGGACCGGGTGTGGGTGGAGCTGGCCTCGCCCCCGGGCGGGCTGGGCAGCTGCTCACCCCGGATGAAAATTCTGCCCGCAGCCGGTCTGCCGGGCCGCCTGCCGGAGCAGGCAGGCGCCGTGCTGTACCGGGCGGCGGAGCGTTGGATGGAAACATGGGAGGCGCGTATATGAAACAGCAAACTGTGGGGTTCGCCCTGTGCGGATCCTTCTGTACCTTTGAGCCGGTGCTCTCGGCCCTGGCGGCCGTGGCCCGGCAGTATGCCCAGGTGGTGCCGATCCTGTCCTTTGCCGCGGCAGGCACCGACACCCGCTTTGGCAGGGCGGCGGATTTCCGGGCCAGGATTGAGGCCATCTGCGGCAGGCCGGTGATTGACACCCTGGCAGGGGCAGAGCCCATCGGGCCCAAGAAGCTGCTGGATGCCCTGGTTATTGCCCCCTGCACCGGCAATACCCTGGCAAAGCTGGCCGCCGGGGTGGCGGATACCCCGGTCACCCTGGCCTGCAAGGCCCATATGCGCAACCGCCGGCCGGTGGTGGTGGCGGTGTCCAGCAACGACGCGCTGGCCGGCAACGCCGGGAGCATCGCAGCCCTGCTGCCCAGGCGGGAGTTCTACTTTGTCCCCTTCGGCCAGGACAATCCCGGCACAAAGCCGGACTCCCTGGTGGCCAGGATGGAGGACATCCCCGCTGCCCTGGACGCCGCCCTGGCCGGCCGCCAGCTGCAGCCGGTGCTGGTGGAATACGGGCAGGCCTGAGCCAGCAGCGGCGTCTGAGGGGGGAGTCCGCGCAGAAGCATCTATGCCCCTGTGCCGGCAGCTCCCCCTGATTCGCCCTTGACATTCCCCGGTTTATCTGGTATTTTGTTATCCAGAAAAATTGGAAAGTGGAAATTATACCGCAGCACCAGTCAGGCTGAGCCAAAGGAGGGAGTCACGTGCAGAGAAGCAGCGGCATTTTGCTGCCCATTACCGCGCTGCCGTCCAAGTACGGCATCGGCACCATGGGCAGGGCGGCTTACGCCTTTGTGGACTTCCTGGCCCAGGCCGGGCAGCGCTGGTGGCAGATTCTGCCCCTGGGGCCCACCGGCTGCGGGGACTCCCCCTATCAGAGCTTTTCCGCCTATGCCGGCAACCCGTATCTCATTGATCCGGAGCTGCTGTGCGAGGAGGGGCTGCTCCACCCGGAGGAGGTGGAGGCCATGGACTGGGGAAGTGACCCCGAGCGGGTGGACTATGCCCGGATCGCTGCCCAGCGCACCGATCTGCTGGCCGGGGCCGAGCGCCGGGGCTGGCGGCGGGATCTGTTGCGGATTTGCCGTTTCACAGAGGAAAACCGGGACTGGATCTATGACTACGCCCTGTTTATGGCGCTGAAGCGCCATTTCCACGACCTGCCCTGGAACCAGTGGCCGGATTTGGCCATACGGCACCACCAAAGCAGCGCGGTCACCTATTATATGGATCTGCTGCGGCCCGACGTGGAGCTGTTTATCTACACCCAGTATCTGTTCTTCCGTCAGTGGGAGGATTTGCGGGACTACGCCCACAAGCAGGGCGTGGGGATCATTGGGGATCTGCCCATCTATGTGTCGGCAGATTCCGCAGACGTCTGGGCCGCGCCGGAGAACTTCCAGCTGGACGAGAGCCAGAGCCGGCCTGTGCTGGTGGGCGGCATGCCACCCGACCGGGAGGTCCGGACCGGCCAGCGCTGGGGCAACCCCCTGTACAACTGGGAACGGATCAAGGCCGACAACTACCGCTGGTGGCTGAGCCGGGTGGACCGGGCCGGACAGTGCTTTGATTTGCTGCGGCTGGACCATTTCCAGGGGCTGGAGCAATATTGGGCGGTGCCCTACGGGGAAAAAACCGCAGAGCACGGCCAGTGGCTGAAGGGCCCGGGGCTGGAGCTGATTCGGATGCTGCAGACCAGCTTCCCCACCCTGGAGTGCATTGCCGAAGACCTGGGCACCCGCAGCCCGGAGACTGCGGAGCTGCTGCGCCAGTCCGGGATGCCGGGAATGCAGGTGCTGCAGTACGCCTATACCCCCGGGGGGCTGCGCCCAGGGCAGTTCCCCACCCACAGTGTGTGCTGCACCGGCACCCACGATCTGCCGCCCCTGCGGGCCTGGCTGGCCGACGCCCCGGACTGGGAGCAGCAGACCATCCGCGCGGAGTTGGGACTGGCGGAGGGGCAGGATCCCCTGTGGCCCCTGCTGCAGGCCGGGGCAAACGCCCCCTCAGAGCTGTTTGTAGCCCAGCTGCAGGATTACCTGGGCCTGGGTGCCGAGGCCAGGATGAACGTTCCCGGCACTGTGGGCAGCAACTGGCTGTGGCGGGTGCGGCCTGAGGCGCTGACCCAGGCGCTGGCCCGGCGGATCCGGGCGCTGACCGAGTCCGGCGGCAGACTGGTCACATCTTAAAATCTTGTATCCAAGGACGCGCCCGGGATGGGCGCGTCCTTCTTGATTTCTTCCGATTCCGGTCAAAAAAACGTCAAATTCCGTTTACAAACTGTTCCGAAAAATCGGGATATTTATTCAAATTTTGGATTTATGATGTTGCCATCAAAAGAAAAAGCGATTGCAAAGGAGCGTTTGAATATGGAATTCTATGATTGGAACCGTGCCGGCGACGTAAACGCCGCCACTGATTGGACCCTTCCCCAAAATGATGCCAACGCTGCCCCTTGGAACCGGGCCGGAAATCTGAACGCCGCGCCGAGCGCTCCGGGCGGAGCAGCCCCCTTCACCGCCCCTGCCCGGGAGGAAGCCGCACCGACGGCTGAGCCCTCTGCCCCCGTGTATCACGAGGACGCCGCACCGGAGCGTCCTGCCGGACGGGCTGCCAAGGCCGGCAGGTACGCCAGGCCCGCCCGCCGCAAGGGTCTGGGACGGGCCGTGGTGGCCATGAGCCTGTGCTGCGCCCTGCTGGGCGGCGCGGTTGGTGCCGGCGGCGTGCTGCTGCTGGACCGGAATACCGATGGGACTGCCGTGTCCGCCGCCCAGAGCGCCTCCACCGCCCTGGTCTCCGGCAGGGAGTCCACCGAGCTGAACACCGTGCGGGTAGAGGGCGGCAAGCTGCTCACCGCCGCGGAGGTCTACGCTGCCAACGTCAACTCCACTGTGGGCATCACCACAGAGATTACCACCAATTACTGGGGCTACCAGACCACCGCCGCGGCGGCGGGCTCGGGCTTCATTCTCACCCAGGACGGCTACATCCTCACCAACCAGCACGTCATTGACAGTGCCAGATCCATCACCGTAACCATGTACGACGGCACCGCCTATGACGCGGAGCTGGTAGGCTATGACACCGCCAACGACATTGCCGTGCTGAAAATCGACGCCGAAGGCCTTACCCCCGTGGTGCTGGGCGACTCTGACAACCTGAACGTGGGCGACGACGTGGTGGCCATTGGCAACCCCCTGGGGGAGCTGACCTTCTCTTTGACCAAGGGCGCCGTGTCCGCCCTGAACCGGGAGATCACCCTTTCGGGCAACAACACCATGAATCTGATTCAGACCGACTGCGCCATCAACTCCGGCAACTCCGGCGGCGCGCTGTTCAATCTCTACGGCGAGGTGGTGGGCATCACCAACGCCAAGTACTCCTCCAGCGGTTCGTCCTCTGAGGCCAGCATCGACAACATCGGCTTCGCCATCCCCATCAACCAGGTGTACAGCCTGGTAAAGAGCATCATTGAAAACGGCTACATCTCCAAGCCCTACGTGGGGCTGAGCGTCTCCGACGTAAGCCAGGAGAGCCAGAGTTACGGCCTGCCCGCCGGCGCCGCAGTGCAGACGGTGGCACAGAACAGCCCCGCCCAGGCGGCGGGTCTGCAGGCCGGCGATATCATCACCCAGGCGGACGACACCCAGATCACCGGTGCCTCCGACTTTGCCCGGCTGGTGGCCGCCAGCGCCAAGGACGACGTGCTGACGCTCACCGTCTACCGGCAGGGCCAAAGCCTGCAGCTGACGCTCACCGTGGGCGAGAACATCCAGTCCGCCCTGGCGGAGGAGGAATCCGCCCAGCAGCCCCAGCAGCCCGACTACGGCGGCCTGCCCTTCGGCAATTGGGGTTAAGACCTGCGCCAAAACCGGAATCGGCAATTTTGCCGGTTCCGGTTTTTTATCGTTGCAATTGCTGCCGGAATATGCTATAATACCTTGACCAAACGCAAAGGGAGGGGCTGTATGGAGTTTTTGACCCATTCCGGCGCCGAAACCGAGGCGCTGGGCGCCCGGCTGGCAGCACTGCTCCGGGGCGGCGATGTGATTGCCTTCCGGGGCGATCTGGGGGCGGGGAAAACTGCCTTTACCCGGGGTCTGGCCCGGGGACTTGGCATCACCGACCCGGTCACCAGCCCTACCTACACCATCGTAAACGAGTACCCCCAGGGCAGGATCCCCCTGTTCCACTTTGACATGTACCGCCTGGGCGACGCCGAGGAGCTGTTCGACCTGGGCTGGGAGGATTATCTGGCCAGGGAGGGTGTATGCGCCGTGGAGTGGAGCGAGAATGTATTCTCCGCCCTGGAGGACCCCATTGTGATTACCATTACCCGGGACCCCGCCGGGGACTGCCTGCGGCATATCACCATAGAAGGAGGCCGGCTCGGTGCTGATTTTCGCCTTTGAAACCTCGGCCAAGGCCGTGTCTGTGGCCGCCCTGGAGGACGGCCGCCTGCTTGCCGAATACTACCAGAACAGCGGCCAGACCCACAGCCGCACCGCGATGAAGCTGGCCGCCGACCTGCTGGCCAACTGCGACCGCACCCCTGCCGACGTCACCCATGTGGCCTGGGCCAACGGCCCCGGCAGCTTTACCGGGGTGCGCATCGGTGCGGCGGCCGCCAAGGGGCTTTGCTGGGGGCTGGAGCTGCCGGCACTGCCGGTTTCCACCCTGGAAGCGATGGCCCGCTGCCATACCCAGCTGGAGGGCATCCTCTGCCCCTGCATGGACGCCCGGCGCAATCAGGTGTACAACGCCCTGTTCCGGGTGCAGGCCGGCGAGCTGACAAGGCTCTGCCCTGACCGGGCCATCAGTCTGGAGGAGCTGGGCCGGGAGCTGCAAGCGCAGGCGCTGCCGGTGTATCTCACCGGTGACGGCGCGGTGCTGGCCCACACCACCCTGTCACCTGCCCTGCCGGGGCTGCGGCTGCTGCCGGAGCACCTGCGCCAGCAGCGGGCCTCCGGCGTGGCACTTGCCGCCTGGGCTGCCTATGGGCGTGGGGAGAGCGGCAGCGCCGGGGCAGCAGTTCCCAATTATCTGCGTCTGTCACAGGCGGAACGAGAACGCCTGGCAAAACTATCAAAAAAAGGAGAATGAGTATGGGTTCATTACATGTATTGGAGCATCCCCTGATTCAGCACAAGCTGTCTCTGCTGCGGGACAAGAACACCGGCGTCAAGGAATTCCGCGAGCTGGTGGGAGAGATCGCCGCCCTGATGTGCTACGAGGCCACACGGAATCTCCCTACCCATGAGGTGGAGATTGAAACCCCCATCGGCACCGCCACCGTGCGCGCTCTGGCCGGTAAGAAGCTGGCCATCGTGCCCATCCTGCGGGCAGGTCTGGGTATGGTGGACGCCATGATCGATATGATCCCCTCTGCAAAGGTGGGTCACATTGGCCTGTACCGTGACCCTGAAACCCATCTGCCGGTGGAATATTACTGCAAGATGCCCCCTGACATCTCTGAGCGGCAGGTCTTTGTGGTGGATCCCATGCTGGCCACCGGCGGCAGTGCCTCTGCTGCCATCTCCCTGCTGAAGGAAAAATACGGCTGCAAAAACATCATCCTGATGGACATCATTGCCGCTCCCGAGGGCGTGGCGGTGATCCGCAAGGACCATCCCGACGTGGATCTGTTTGTGGCCGCGGTGGACGAGCGGCTCAATGAGAACGCTTATATCGTCCCCGGTCTGGGCGATGCCGGCGACCGGATTTTCGGCACCAAATAAGCCGGACCCAAAACCGAATACCCGCCCATGGCCGCCTCCGTATGGGGGCGGCCATGGTGCGGACGGAATCAATATTGTAGCAATCGAAGGTGTTATTTCTATGGAACTGTTAATGACCGTCGCAGTGTCGCTGCTGGCGGGTCTTTTGATGTCACGTCTTGCCAAGGTGCTGAAGCTGCCTGCCGTTACCGGCTATCTGGTGGCAGGTCTGCTGATCGGCCCCTTCCTGCTGGGCCGGCTGGGGAGCCACGGCGTGGGCTTCCAGACCATGGACCAGGTGGAACGACTGAAGCCCATCTCCGAGGTAGCCCTGGGCTTTATCGCCTTTGCCATCGGCAATGAGTTCCGGCTCTGCCAGCTGAAGGCCATCGGCCGCCAGGCAACAGTGGTGGCGGTGATCCAGGCTCTGTCTGCCACTGTCTTTGTAGATGCGGCGCTGCTGGTGCTGCACCTGATCCTGCCGGACAAAATCACCGTCCCCGTGGCCATTACCCTGGGCGCTGTGGCCGCCGCCACTGCCCCTGCCGCCACGTTGATGGTGGTAAACCAGTACAAGGCCAAGGGCCCCCTGGTGGATATTCTGCTGCCCATCGTGGCCCTGGACGACGCCGTGGGCCTGATCGTCTTTGCCATCAGCTTCGGCATTGCCAAGAGCCTGTCCGGCGGCGGCGGGATCAGCGTAATCAGCGTGTTGCTCAATCCCCTGCTGGAGGTAATTGCCTCCTTCCTGCTGGGCTCGGCCCTGGGCCTGGTTTACACCCTGCTGGAGCGGTTCTTCCACTCCAGAAGCAAGCGGCTCTGTGTGGCCATTACATTTGTAATTATTGCGGTGTCCCTGTCTATGGTGGAAATCAAATTTCCCGGCACCGAGGTGGAGATTGGCTTCTCCTCCCTGCTGGTGTGCATGATGCTGGGCACGGTGTTCTGCAATATCTGCCCCAGCTCTGAAGAGCTGATGGCCAAAACCGATCGCTGGACCGCTCCCCTGTTTGTGCTGTTCTTTGTCATCAGCGGTGCAGAGCTGGATCTGTCTGTCTTTGCCCAGGGTGCGGTGGTGCTGGCAGGCATTGTGTACATCGTCTTCCGCTCTGCGGGCAAGATTCTGGGCGCGCGGTTCAGCTCCAAGCTGGTGCACTGCTCCCCCACCATCCAGAAATGGTTGGGCATCACCCTGCTGCCCCAAGCCGGCGTGGCCTTGGGCATGTCCATTACCGTAGCGGAAGAGCTTGGCGCTGAGGGCGCCATCATCCGCAGCATCGTGCTCTTTTCCGTGCTGATTTATGAGCTGGTGGGCCCGCTGCTGACCAAAATCGCGCTGACCAAGGCCGGCGAAATCCACAGCAAGGAGTTGAACCCCGTTCATGCTGAACCTCGATCCCATCGATAGCTGGTTCCTCAAGCCCCGGCCCGGCCCCCGCAGAAGGACGGTACTTTTTCTGCGCCGTGACCCGGCATACAATCCCTATTCCGCCATGACGCCGGAGCTGCAGGAGGCAAACATGGAGGTTTACTGCAACGCCTTCGGGTTGGAGATTGTGGATTCCATGCTGATGGACGGCACTGACTACGAATCCAGCGTGAGGCTGAGCGAGATGAGCGAGAACTTCCCCTTTGACGCGGAGGTGCTACTGGCCGAGTCCATCACCCGGTTTACCCGGAACCTGGGTGTGCTGTTCCGGCTGGTGATGCGCTTTCGAGAAAAGGGGATTGTGCTCCAGTCGGCGGATATGCCGGTGGATCTGTACCGCGCCATGTGGGAGCTGTATTACCCCATGCTGGGCACCAACACCAAGGTCCACTGGGGCCCCGAGGCCCTTGAAGTCCCAAACACCGTGGGGCTGCCCGGCCGGGTGCCCGTGAAAAAAAGAAGGACGCGGAAGAAGAAAACAGAAGAAGAATATTAGCGCCGGAATTGCGGCGGGCCGTCCAACCTGCCCCCTGCATAAACGGCAAACACCGTTCCCTCCCGGTTCAGACTGAACCGGGAGGGAACGGTGTTTTATTGCCGGGGCGCAGGGCTGCCTGCCGCCTCCAGATACGCCCGGCGCAGATCGGCGGCCAGGTACAAACTGCCGTAGCAGACAATGGCATCCTCCGGCCCGGCCTGGGCCAGGGCCTGGGCTACCGCCCGGGCGGGATCGGGGCAGACCGTGACCGGCTTGCCGTAACGGCTGAGCCACTGCGCCAGCTCCCCCGCAGAGAGGGCCCGGGGGTTGGGGGGCGTGAGCGTGAAGAAGCAGGCTGCCTGGGGGCCCATGCGGTCATACATGGCGTGATAGTCTTTATCTGCCAGCACCCCGGTAATGACCAGCAGCCGCCGGTTGCCCAGATAGTCCGCCACCGCCTGCTCCAGGGCCTGCATACACTGGGGGTTGTGCCCCCCGTCCAGCAGGAACAGCGGGCTGCGGCCCAAAACCTCAAACCGGCCGGGCCAGCGTACCCGGGCAAGCCCCGCCCGGATATGTGCCTCTTCCACAGGCCAGCCCAGGTCCGCCAGCTGGGTTAGCACAGTGATGGCCACAGCGGCGTTAACCCGTTGGTGGGCCCCCAGCAGGGGCAGCTCCAGGGGTGCGCCGCGCCACAGAAAGCGCTGGCCCTCCAGGCTGTGAGACACCGGGGTGAGCAGTTCCGGGTCTGCCACGGTGAGCGGAATCTTCATGTTGGCGCAGCGGCCGGCAATCACCGCCAGGGCCCGGGGCTCGGTGGGATAGGCCACTGCCCGGCAGCCGGGCTTGAGAATCCCGGCCTTGGTCTCGGCAATGGCCGCCACAGTGCTGCCCAGGTACTCAGTGTGGTCCAGGCCAATGTTGGTAAACACAGCAATCTCCGGGGCGGGAATGGCGTTGGTGGCGTCCAGCTCGCCCCCCATGCCGGCCTCCAGCACCACAATGCCGCACTCCCGACGGGCAAACCAGCAAAGGGCAATGGCGGTGATCAGCTCAAACTCCGTGGGCGGATCTGCCATGGACTGGGCAAAGGGACGGACGAAGCCGGTGAGCTCCGCCAGCTCCCCGGGCGGAATCATCTCCCCGTCGATCTGCATCCGCTCCCGGAAGTCCAGCAGATAGGGGGAGGTGAACATCCCGGTGCGCACCCCTGCGGCAGTGAGGGCGGAGGCCGTCATGGCCGCGGTGCTGCCCTTGCCGTTGGTGCCCACAATGTGGACATAGCGCAGCTGCCGCTCCGGATGGCCCAGCAGGGCCAGCAGCCGGGTGATCCGCTCCAGCCCCGGGCGGGAGCCGGTCCAGGAGACAGCGTGGATATATTGCAGAGCTTCCTGATAGGTCATAGCGTTACATTCTCCTTCTCAGTGCCCGGAGGGGGGCGATGGCAACAGAGGTGACGATTGCCCCGGTGGCCAGGCCGATGGCCAGCCGGATCAGGGCCACACCAAAGACCAGCTCACGGCTGTAGTAGCCGAAAATCTTGCTGTCGGCGTAGAGGGCGGCAGTGTTGAGCACAGAGTTTAACACCGCGCAGCCCATGCACACCCCGTACAGCACTGCAGGACGGCGCTCCAGCGGCATTTGGCGGCCCAACAGCCTGGCAAGCAGGCCCAGCACCAGGCCGTGAATGACCGGGGGCAGCACCCAGATGGGTGTGGTGGCGCTGGGGCCAAAGAGAATCAGCTGGTACAGGCTCTCCCCCACCAGACCCACGGCAGCACCGTCCAGCGGGCCAAAAAGCACCCCCGCCACCACCAGGGCCAGGGAGGTGAACCGCAGCTGCAGGTTCCCGCCAATGGGAATTGTGAGAAAGGACAGGGCAAAATAGACTGCGGCAAGCAGCCCGTCCAGGGCAATGCGTTTGGCTTTGGACATAAAAAATTCCTCCATAGGAGGAGGTTAGGGCCGGGGATATTGACAGAGCGGCTGCGACATCGCATCGCGGGGCAAGCCCCTTTCGTCCGCCGGCAACCTCCCATCCGACGGCACTACCGGAGCCGGAGCTCCGACGCGCAAGGTCTACTCTCTGTTCAGGCCGGTTCGATTATAGCACACACCGGCCCGGAACACAAGAGGCAAAATCCACGGCGCAGCCGGCTGTGGGCTGAAATTTCCTCTTGTGTTCTACTGGCCTGTGTGCTATAATAGGTTGAATTTTTGAACACACACTTGGAGGATCACCATGCCCAGCCTGAAAGAAGAGATCTCCCGCCGCAGGACCTTTGCGATTATCTCGCACCCTGACGCGGGCAAAACCACCTTAACCGAAAAATTCCTGCTCTACGGCGGCGCCATTGCCCAGGCCGGCGCAGTCAAGGGCAAAAAAAATGCCCGGGCCGCGGTGTCCGACTGGATGGAGATTGAAAAGCAGCGCGGCATCTCCGTCACCTCCTCGGTGATGCAGTTCCAGTACGAGGGCTTCTGCATCAACATTCTGGACACCCCCGGCCACCAGGACTTCTCTGAGGACACCTACCGCACCCTGATGGCCGCGGACTCTGCCGTGATGGTCATTGACGGCAGCAAGGGCGTGGAGGCCCAGACCAGAAAGCTGTTTAAGGTTTGCGCCATGCGGCACATCCCCATCTTTACCTTTATCAATAAGATGGACCGGGAGTCCAAGGACCCCTTTGACCTGCTGGACGAGCTGGAGGGAGAGCTGGGCATCGAAACCTACGCCATGAACTGGCCCATCGGCTCGGGCAAGGAGTTCCAGGGGGTCTATGACCGGCAGCGCAGCCAGCTGCTGCTGTTTTCCGGCATCTCCGGTAAAAACAAGGCCGAGACCAGAGAGATTGACCTGTACGACGAGACCGTTGCGGACATCATCGGCGAAAGACGCCACGCCCAGCTGAAGGACGACGTGGAGCTGCTCTCCGCCGGGCGGGACTTTGACCTGGAGGAGGTCCGCCGGGGGGATCTGAGCCCGGTGTTCTTCGGCTCCGCCCTGACCAACTTCGGCGTAGAGCCCTTTTTGGAGGAATTCCTGCGCCTGACGCCTCCGCCCCTGTCCCGCACCGCAGACTGCGGGGTGATTGACGCCTTCCGGCCCGATTTCTCTGCCTTCGTCTTTAAAATCCAGGCCAACATGAACAAGGCCCACCGGGACCGGCTGGCCTTTATGCGCATCTGCTCCGGTCAGTTCCGCCGGGAGGCCGAGTATTATCACGTGCAGGCAGGCAAAAAGATGCGTCTGTCCCAGCCCCAGCAGCTGATGGCCCAGGAGCGGGAAATTGTGGACGAGGCCTATGCCGGGGATATCATCGGCGTGTTTGACCCGGGCATCTTCTCCATCGGCGACACCATCACTGAGCCCGGGCACAAGTTCCGCTACGAGGGCATCCCCACCTTTGCCCCGGAGCATTTCAGCAGAGTCTCCCCCCGGGACACCATGAAGCGCAAGCAGTTCATCAAGGGCACCGAGCAGATTGCCCAGGAAGGCGCCATCCAGATCTTCAAAAAGCCGGATTCCGGCATGGAGGAGGTCATTGTGGGCGTGGTGGGCACCCTGCAGTTTGACGTGTTCCAGTACCGGATGAAAAACGAGTACGGCGTGGACCTGCGTATGGAGGGCCTGCCCTATGAGGAGCTGCGGTTTATCCGCTCCTCCCCGGTGCCGGAAAAGGACCTGAACCTCTCCTCTGACGTGGAGCTGCTGGAGGATTACCGGGGCAGACCCCTGCTGGTGTTCTCCTCCTACTGGGCCATAGACTTTACTGTCCGCCGCAATCCGGGCCTGGAGCTCAGCGAGACGGCTGTATAAAAAAAGCATCACCGCATCCCGGTGCCTCGGGATGCGGTGATTTTTTATGATTTGGAGCTCAGCAGGGCCTTGAGCTGGGTGAGCACCTCCACGTCCTCGGCGGTGAGCTTGAGATTGGCATGGATACTCTGACCGTCAGGGTCCCGGGTGGTGATGTCCAGGACGGTGCCCTCCTTTAAGTGCCGGTCCGCCACCAGGGTGAAATACCGGATGATCTTGGGGTGTCTGCCCCGAAAGGCCTCCCACTGCTTTTGAAAACGGAGAAATTGAATCGGATTTGCCATGTTATTTGACCTCCCAGGTCTGCCAGATCTCCGGCCGGTAGCCCACAGTGGCCTGCTTGCCCAGGCGGACCACCGGCAGACGGATCAGCTCCTGGTGCTCATAGACCTTGTCTGCCTTGGCCTCCTCCCCAGACAGGTAGGGCAGCAGGTCCAGCTCCGGACTTTTTTTGTCCCAGTCCACCAGCTGCTCTACGCCGCCCACTGCCCGCAGGACGCTGTCAAACTCACGGCCAGACAGGCCAAAGCGCTTCATATCGATCAGCTGATAGGCAATCCGCCGCTCTTTAAACCAGCGCTCGGCCTTTTTTGTGTCAAAGCTCTTGGCGGTGCCGTAAATCTGCACGCCCATCAGTATTCCACCTCCATCAGGCACAGCCCCTTGGCCGGGGCGGTGGGACCGGCCAGCTCCCGGCGGCAGGCGCTAAAAATCTCCTCCAGACTCTCCGGGCTGCGGCGGCCGGTGCCGACCTCCACCAGGGTGCCGGTGAGAATGCGGACCATATTGTGCAGAAAGCCGTTGCCCGTAAACCAGAGCTGCAGCTCCTCTCCCCGGCGGCAAAGCTCCGCCCGCTCCAGGGTGCGGACGGTGGACTTCCTGCCCCGCTTGTCGGTGGAAAAGCCCCGAAAATCCGCAGTGCGGCACAGAAGGGCCGCCGCCTGCTCCATGGCGGCAAGATCCAGCGCCTCGGGCAGGACCCAGACGTAGCGCCGATCGAAGACGCAGGGGGCGGGGCTGTTCCAGATCCGGTAGCAGTAGGTCTTGCGCCGGGCGTTCAGCCGGGCGTGAAACCTGGGGCCCGCCTGCACCAGACTGCGCACGCCGATATCCTCGGGCAGGTAGTGGCGCAGCCCGGCAAGCAGCGTCTCCGGGTCTGCCGGCGCAGGCAGAACAAAGGAGGCCACCTGGCCCCTGGCATGGACCCCGGCGTCGGTGCGGCCGCTGCCGTGAACCTGCACCGGTGCTCCGGTCAGCCGGGTGAGCAGGGTTTCCAGCTTGCCCTGGATGGTCATGTCGGTACCCGGCAGCCGCTGCCAACCGTGGTAGCGGCTGCCGTCGTATTCCAGTATCATGCGATAGGTTTGCACTTAGTCATTCAGCTCCTGGATGGCCTCCGCCTTGGTATCGGCAGAGAACAGAAATTCGCCGTTGGCGTCGTAGACCTCATAGTGGCCCCGGACAGGAATGATGCTGCAGTACATAAGCTCACAACCTTTCTTTTTGCTTGTAAGCTCATGTTACAGCAGGTAGTGTCCGATAAAAAGGACAGTTATCTGCCGGGCCGCCGTATTACAGAGGTCTGGGGCCTGCGGGATGCTCTTTCACCACCCGCTCCAGGAAGGAGAGTACGTCGGCGTGGAGCTCCTGGCGGTTGATCTCGTTGTGCATCTCGTGGCGGCCGCCGGGATAGAGCTTGATGCTCACGTCCTGCATCCCCGCGGCCTTGAAGGCCTCGTAGGTTTTGGTGACGCCCTTGCCGTTGGCGCCCACGGGATCCTTGTCGCCGGAGACAAAGAGAACGGAGAGGTCCTTGGGCATCTTGGCCAGGTTTTCCTTCTTTTGGTTCATCAGGATGCCGCCCAGCATCTCATAGGCCAGGCCGATGGAGGCGTCAAAGCCCAGCAGGGGGTCGGCGATGTACTTGTCGACCTCTTTCTCGTCACGGCTCAGCCAGTCCACGGGTGTACGGGGGTTGTCAAAGCCCTTGTTGTAGCTGCCAAACATCAGCTTGCTGATGGTGGGGCTGGGGTTGTTCATGCCCCGCTTTTTGCCCTCCAGCCGGCAGACCAGCCGGCCGGCGTCCACCACAGGCTTGGGGGTCCAGCCGGTGCCGCTGATTACCGCCCCGGCCAGGCCGGCCTGGGGATAGGTGTACAGCAGGGTGCGGGTCATAAAGGAGCCCATGCTGTGGCCGTAAATGATATAAGGAAGGTCGGGATACTCTTCTTTGGTCATCTGCAGCAGCCGGTAGGTGTCGGACACCGCAGCCATCCAGCCGCCGGAAAAGGTGGCCTGGGGGATGGATTCGGAGATGGAGCCGCCGTGGCCCATATGGTCCTCGCCTACCACCACAAAGCCGTGGTCGGTGAATACCTTGGCCAGCTCGTCATAGCGGGCGACGTACTCCGCGATGCCGTGGACAATCTGCACCACGCCGCGGACCTTGCCCTCCGGCAGCCACTGGCAGCAGTGGATGGAGGTATTGTTTCTTGCGGGGAAGGTAAATTCTTTCATGTCGGCTCCTTTCTGTCCGTTTTATGGGACATTAACATGATTATACTGAAGTCAGAAAACAAAGACGGAGGGAACGATCATGACCACACAGACAATGACCCTGAACCGCGGCCCTGTATCCGCCGCCCGGAAACGCAGACTCTACCGCAGAAGGCTGGAGCTTCTGGCCGCCCTGTTTGAGGTGCTGGTCACCATCGGCATCGGCGCCTGCTTTTTGATCTGCGCCATTTTGGTGCTGTGCGTTATATAGCGTTGCGCCGGTAAATCAGCCGCAGGCCCTTGAGCAGCAGGGTGTCGTCCAGGATCATCTCCCGCTGGCACAGAGGGGCCACATACTGGGCGATACCGCCGGTGGCCACTACCTTTGCGGGGGTGCCCAGCTCGTTCTCCATACGGGCGATCATGCCGTCCAGCATAGAGGCGGTGCCCAGCAGCACGCCGCTGCGCATGGAGTCCACGGTGTTTTTGCCGATGACCCGCTTGGGCCGATCCAGGTCGATACCCGGCAGTTGGGCGGCCCGCTCGCTCAGGGCGTTGAGGGAGAGCATCACCCCGGGGGAGATGGTGCCGCCCACAAAGCTGCCGCTTTGGTCAATGGCCGAGATAGTAGTAGCGGTGCCGAGATCAATGATAATCAGTGGCGCACCGTATTCCTCAATGGCAGCCACTGCGGCCACGATCAGGTCACTGCCCGCCTGGGCGGGGTTGTCGATGCGGATGTTCAGCCCGGTTTTCAGCCCCGGGCCCACCAGCAGAGGCTGCCGGCCTGTGAGAGTGCGCACCGCCTTGCGGATGGCCCCGGTGACCGGGGGTACCACAGAGGAGATGATACTGCCCTCCACCTGGGCCAGGTCCACCCGGTAGAGTTCCAGAATTCCCTTGAGCTCCACGCAGTACTGGTCGGCGGTAAGGGTGCGGTTGGTGGCGAGCCTGGCCTCAAAGAGGATCTGCTCCCCCTCCAGGCAGCCCAGAACGATGTTGCTGTTGCCGATGTCAATTGCCAGAATCATTTCATCACCTCGTAATAAGCATCACAGCGATCGCAGCTCCAGCACCGGGTCCTGCCCGGGGCTGAGCTCGATGACCCCATAGGTGGGGCGGCCAAAGGCGCCGATGGTGCCCGGATTCATCAGGAAAAGATCGCCGTACTGCTCCAGATAGGGCACATGGGTGTGCCCAAAGAGCAGGATGTCCGCCCCGTGCTCCATGGCAGCGTAGGTTGCCGGGAGCAGATCGGTTTTTACCCCATAGGTGTGCCCGTGGCAGAGAAACAGCCGTTTGCCCAGAATGGGCACCACCAGGGTCTGGGGGGTATCAGACCGGTAATCGCAGTTGCCGCGCACCATAATCAGCGGCAAGAGGGGATATTCCCGCTCCAGGGCCCGGGCGTCGGTATCGTAGTCGCCCAGGTGGATGACGTGATCCGGCTGCTCCAGCTCGATCACATCCAGCATATGCTCCAGTTCTCCGTGGGAATCGGAAAAAACGACAAGCTTCATAGGTTCACCTTTCCATTGGTTTTGCATATGCTATTATACCAAAAATTTGGATGGGAGGCAATAAGCTTGGCAGAGGAAAATATGAATTTTTCTGATTTCTCTTCCCAGGATCTGGCCCGGGCGGCCGGAGATCCCAAAATCCGGGCGCTGCTGCAGCAGCTAGGCCGCAGCCCCGACATCGTGGCAGCCATTCGCACTGCTGCCGGCGCGGGAGATCTGGCCACGGCAGGCGCTTTGGTGCAGCAGGCCCTGGGCACAGAACCGGAGGAAGCAGCCCATGGACAGCCTTGAGACCGCCCTGGAGGGGATCCTCTCCGACCCCGGCAAGCTCCGGGGACTGATGCAGATGGCGGCCTCATTGGGGCTGGGCAGCCCCCAGGCCCCGCCACAGCCGGAGACAAAGGCGGCTGCGGAGACAAAGACCCCTGCGCCGCAGGCTTCTGCCCTGCCGACAAGGCCCGTCTCCAGCGGGCCTGCCCAGGCCCTGGCGGCACTGCGGCCGGTGGTCTCTGAGCGGGGCAGGCAGGCGGTAGACCGGGGGCTGCGGGCCCTGCGGCTGTCCGCCGCGGCAAAGACAGTACTGGGCAGTCTGGGAGGCGGCCATGTATAGCCGCTATGTGCCCCTGCCCCAGGGAGGATATGAAAAACAGCTGCTGCCCTCTCCCCCGCCCCCACAGGCGCCTGTGCGCCCGGCCCCGGCAGACGCCGCCCCCGGTGCGCCGATTCTGCCGGGCTTGCCCGGCGCCCTGGGACTGCAGGTGCGGAGATTGGAGCTGGAGGACTGGCTGGTGCTGGCGGTGCTGGCCCTGCTTTTGTGGGACCAGGGGGACCCTATGGATCTGGCCCTCACCCTGGGCATCTACCTGTTTTTGGGGTAAGAAAAATTTGCCCGCCTGTGAGCTTGCTCACCGGCGGGCAATTGGTTTGTTAGCCGTGGAAATCTTCGGGCGGGTCCTGGCGCAGGCCGAAGTGCCAGGCAATGGCTTGGGCAATCCGGGCACAGGCGTTGCCGTCGCCATAGGGGTTGACAGCCTTTGCCATGGCCTGGTAGGTGGCAGGGTCCTCCAGCAGCTGGTTGCCAAGCCGCAGGATCTCGGCCTCCTCTACCCCCGCCAGCTTCACGGTGCCGGCGGTAACAGCCTCGGGGCGCTCGGTCTCCCGGCGCAGGACCAGCACAGGCTTGCCCATGGCGGGAGCCTCCTCCTGCAAGCCGCCGGAGTCGGTCATGACCATGTAGCAGCGGGCCATCAGGTTGTGCATCTGCTCTACGTCGATGGGGTCGATGAGGTGTACCCGCTCCACGTCCCCCAGGATGCCGAAGGCGCACTCCCGGACCACAGGGCTCAGGTGCACGGGATAGACCACCTCTACGTCCGGGTGGGTCAGCACCAGGGTCTTGATGGCCTGCATAATGTTCTGCATGGGCTGGCCGTAGTTCTCCCGCCGGTGGCAGGTGACGGCAATGACCCGGTGGGCGGAGAAGTCGATCTCGTTGAGAGTGGGGTCGGCAAAGACGAAGTCCGGGCGGACGGTGGTCTTCATGGCGTCAATCACCGTGTTGCCGGTGACGAAGATATGGCCCCGGATGCCCTCCCGCCGAAGGTTTTCGGCATTGGCGCGGGTGGGAGCGAAGTGGAGCTCCGCAATGTCGCCCACCAGGGTGCGGTTCATCTCCTCGGGGAAGGGGGAGTACTTGTCCCAGGTGCGCAGGCCGGCCTCCACATGGCCCACAGGGATCTGGTGATAGAAGGCGGACAGGGCCCCGGCAAAGGTGGTGGAGGTGTCGCCGTGGACCAGGATCAGGTCAGGCTTGGCCTGCTCGATCACACCGTCCATCCCCAGAATCGTCCGGCTGGTGATGGAGGACAGGGTCTGCCGGGTCTGCATAATATTGAGATCGTAGTCGCCCTTCAGGCGGAAGATCTCCATGACAGAGTCCAGCATCTGCCGGTGCTGCCCGGTGAGACAGCAGATGCTCTCCATCTCCGGATACTCTGAGATGGCGCGGACCAGCGGAGCCATTTTGATGGCCTCGGGCCGGGTGCCGAAGACGGACATGACTTTAAGCTTCTTCATCCTTGGAATCCTCCTTCTTCTTGTGGGGCTGGGAAAAAATCACCTTGATGCCGATACCGCCTACCACCACCACGGCGCCAAGCATCAGCAGGGCTTTCATGGCGCCGGAGGCAGTGAGCAGCACCGCCGCCAGACCCAGGATCCCCGTGAGCACATAGGCAATGGCCACAGCCTGCTTCTGGCTGAAGCCCATGTCGATCAGCCGGTGGTGGAAATGGCCCCGGTCTGCCTGCATGGGGTTTTTGCCGTGGGCCACCCGGCGGATGATGGCAAAGCAGATATCAAAAATCGGCAGGCCCAGCAGCAGGAAGGGCACGGCAAAGGACACGATGAAGTAGGACTTGAACAGGCCCTGGATGGACACTGTGGCCAGCACAAAGCCCAGGAAGGTGGAGCCTGTATCCCCCATGAAGATCTTGGCCGGGTTGAAGTTGTAGGGCACAAAGCCGATGCAGGCGCCGGTAACAGCAGCCATGGCAATGGCAATGTCGTTTTCCGCCACCAGCAGGGCGATGGCCAGCAGATTGGCCGCGGAGATGCAGGACACACCGCAGGCCAAGCCGTCCAGGCCGTCAATAAAATTGACGGCGTTGGTGATGGCCACAATCCAGATGATGGTGATGGGATAGGACGCCCAGCCCAGATCCCAGTAGTCGGAGAGGCTGGCGCCGAAGGGGTCTGTCACCCGGGCAATGCGGCAGTCGCCGTAGAACACCACAATGCAGGCCGCGGCAATCTGCACCACCAGCTTGAGCTTGGCATCCAGGGCGTAGATGTCATCAAACACGCCCAGAATGACAATGACGATAGACCCCAGCAGAATGGACTGCATGGACCGGTCCATGTTCCGGGTAAAGACCACCACCGCCAGCAGAAAGGCCAGAAAGATGGCCAGGCCGCCCATTCGGGGAATGGGCACGGTGTGCATCCGCCGGTCGTCCTTGGGTACGTCCATGGCGCCCATTTTTTGGGCCAGGACCTTGACCACAGGGGTCAGGCCGAAGGACAACACCCCTGCCAGCAGCAGGCACAGCCCTATCCGGATGAGAAAGTTAACATCTAATACCATAGCGTACCTCGTTATCTGGCCACGAAGCCGACCTTTTTGTAGACCTTGCGCAGGGTCTTGTTGGCAATGTAGCCCGCCTTTTCCGCGCCGGACTTGCACACGGACTCCAGATAGGCCTTGTCCTTGAGCAGGCGGACGGTCTCCTCCCGGATGGGCCGGCAGAGCTCTACCACAGACTCGCCCACGGCCAGCTTGAACTCGCCGTAGCCCCGGCCGTCAAACTCCCGCTCGATTTCGGCAAAGGTCTTGCCGGTGGCGGCGGAGTAGATGGTCATCAGGTTGGAGATGCCCTTTTTGTTTTCCGGGTCGTAGCGCACGCAGGCGTCGCAGTCTGTGATGGCCCGCTTGAACAGGCGCATGATGGTGTCGGGGCTGTCCATCAGGGTCACCCGGCCGGGGTCCTCGTTTTCGGACTTGGACATCTTTGCCTCGGGGTTGGCCAGAGACATGATCCGGGCCCCCACCTTGGGGATATAGGGCTCGGGGAGCTTGAATGTATCGCCGTAGAGATGGTTGAAGCGCACGGCAATGTCACGGGTGAGCTCAACATGCTGCTTCTGATCCTCGCCAACAGGGATGTAATCCGGCTGGTAGAGCAGGATATCCGCCGCCATCAGCGAGGGATAGGTGAACAGGCCGCCGTTGATGTTGTCAGCGTTTTTGGCGCTCTTGTCCTTGAACTGGGTCATCCGGCTGAGCTCGCCAAACATGGCGAAGCAGTTGAGCACCCAGCCCAGCTCCGCGTGCTGGTGGACATGGCTTTGAATGAAGAGGGTGTTCTTCTCGGGATCCAGGCCGCAGGCGATGTACTGGGCCAGCTGCTCCCAGGTGCGCCGGCGCAGATCCGCCGGGTTCTGCCGCACGGTGATGGCGTGCAGATCCGCCATGAAATAGTAGCAGTCAAATTCCTCCGCCCGGTCCTTCCAGTTGCGAATGGCCCCCAGATAGCTGCCCAGGGTCAGATCACCACTGGGCTTGATGCCGGAGAGCATGACCTTTTTTTGTTCCATAGTGTAAATCTCCTTCGGAAAGAATCCGTAATGGTCAAGATATTATACCACAAGTCCCTGTCTTTGGCAACACAAACCGTTGGAAAACTAAGATTTTCCCAATAGTTCTTTACTTTTCCCGCCCCAACGAGTATAATATGGGGAGCATTTGACAGAAAGGAATTGTGAGATATGGACTACAAACAGCTTGCCGCCCTGCTCTTCCCCCAGGTGGACCTGACCCCGGAGGACCTGGAGCTGCGCTATCCTCCCCGGCCCCTGAAGGAGGGCGCCCGGGTGACCCGGTTTGCCCCCAGCCCCACGGGGTATCTGCACATCGGCGGCCTGTTCGGCGCCCTGACCGACGTGCTGGTGGCCAAGGCCAGCGGCGGCGTGGCCTATCTGCGCATTGAGGATACCGATAAAAAGCGGGAGATCGACGACGGCGTGAGCGCCATCCTGAAGGGATTTTCCGACTTTGACGTCCGGTTTGACGAGGGCGTCACCGGCTTTGACACCGAGAAGGGGGACTACGGCCCCTATACCCAGTCCAAGCGGGTGGAAATTTATCACATTGTGGCCAAGGCCCTGGTGGAAAAGGGTCTGGCCTACCCCTGCTTCTGCACCGCCCAGGAGCTCACCGAGCTGCGGGCCCTGCAGGAGACCGACGGGGCCTTGATCCGGGGCTACTTTGGCAAATATGCCCGGTGCAGAGACCTGACCCTGGAGCAGATCCAGGCCAATCTGGACGCAGGCAAGCCCTGGGTGCTCCGCTTCCGGGCCCAGGGCGACGAGAACAAGCGCATTGTATTTGAGGATATGATCCGTGGCAGGATCGAGATGCCCGAAAACATCATTGACGAGGTGCTGCTCAAGTCTGACGGCGTGCCCACCTATCACTTTGCCCATGTGTGCGACGACCACTTTATGCGCACCACCCATGTGATCCGGGGCGAGGAGTGGCTGTCCTCCGTACCCAAGCATATCGCCCTGTTTAAGGCCTGCGGCTACCGGGTGCCCAAATACGTACACACCGCCCAGGTGATGAAGCTGGACGAGGACACCGGCGACAAGCGGAAGCTCTCCAAGCGGAAGGACCCCGAGGCCGCCGTGAGCTACTTTGTGGAAAAGGGCTTCCCCAAGGAGGCACTGATTGAATATCTGCTGACCCTGCTGAACTCCAACTTTGAGGATTGGCGCAGGGCCAACCCCGGCGCAGACGCCATGGACTTCCCCTTCAACCTGAAAAAGATGGGGGCCTCCGGCTGTCTGTTTGACCTGCAGAAGCTGACCGACGTGAGCAAAAACGTGATCTCCCATATGCCCGCGGAGGAGATCTATCGCCGGGTGGCCGCCTGGGCCCGGGAGTATGACCCGGCGTTCTATGCCATTTTCACCCGTGATCCCGATTTCTCCACGGCAATTCTCAACATTGACCGCCAGGTGCCCAAGCCCCGGAAGGACATTGCCAAGTGGGACGAGGTGCCGGAATACCTGTCCTACTTCTTTGCCGAGCCCGCCCCGGATAAGGCGCTGCTGCCCCAGCGGGTCAATGCCCGGGACGCCGGCGCCATCCTGCGGGCCTACTGCCCGGTCTACGACCCGGCGGAGGACAAGGACGCCTGGTTTGCCAGGGTGAAGTCCATCTGCCCGGCCCTGGGCTTCTGCCCGGAGGTCAAGGTCTACAAAAAAGAGCCGGAAAACTGGACCGGCCATGTGGGCGACGTGTCTTCCGTGATCCGCCTGGCGGTAACCGGCCGGACCAACACCCCCGATCTGTGCACCATTATGCAGCTGCTGGGCAGGGAGAAGGTCATTGCCCGGATGGAGGCCTTTGCCGGGTCTCTGGACTGATTCTCTTGATACAAAAACCGCCCCGGATTTTCCGGGGCGGTTTTTGTATCGGTCAGTGTTCCTTTTTCCACTCCAGGTAGTCGTCATAGCCGCACAGGCGGTCTATGATTTTGCCGTTGGGAAGGAATTCGATGATCCGGTCTGCGGTGGTGGAGAGCAGCTCGTGGTCGTGAGAGGCTAAAAACACATTGCCAGGGAAGGCTGTGAGGCCCTTGTTCACCGCCTGGATGGACTCCATGTCCAGGTGGTTGGTGGGCTGATCCAGCAAAATGCAGTTGGCCCCGGAGAGCATCATCCGGGAGAGCATCATGCGCACCTTCTCGCCGCCGGAGAGCACCGACACGGGCTTGAACACCTCGTCGCCGGAGAAGAGCATCCGGCCCAGGAAGCCCCGGAGATACACGTCGTCCTTCTTTTCGGAGAAGGGGCGCATCCAGTCGACCAGAGACTCGCTGTGGCCCTCAAAGTACTGGGTGTTGTCCTTGGGGAAGTAGCTCTGGGAGGTGGAGATGCCCCATTTGATGGTGCCCTCGTCGGGCTCCAGCTCCCCCATGAGGAGCTTGAACATGGTGGTCTGGGCCAGCTCGTTCTCTCCCACAAAGGCGATTTTCTGGTTGCGGCCGGCAATAAAGCTGACCTTGTCCAGCAGCTTTACCCCATCCACGGTCTTGCTGACCTCGGTGACAAAGAGCACGTCCTTGCCCACCTCCCGCTCCCGGGTAAAGCCCACAAAGGGATAGCGCCGGGTGGAGCAGGGAATCTCCTCCAGAGAAATTTTCTCCAGCAGCTTGCGCCGGGCGGTGGCCTGCTTGGATTTGGACTTGTTGGCCGCAAACCGGGAGACGAAGGCCTGCAGCTCGGCAATCTTTTCCTCGTTGCGCTTGTTCTTGTTGCGCAGCAGGGCCTGCACCAGCTGGCTGGATTCGTACCAGAAATCGTAGTTGCCCACGTAGAGCTTGATCTTGCCGTAGTCAATATCCACAATATGGGTGCAGACCGTGTTCAGGAAGTGGCGGTCGTGGCTGACCACAATCACCGTGCCCTCGTAGTCCAGCAGGAAGTCCTCCAGCCAGTTGATGGATTCAATGTCCAGGTTGTTGGTGGGCTCGTCCAGCATGACGATGTCCGGCTGGCCAAACAGGGCCTGGGCCAGCAGAACCTTGACCTTGTCGCGGGGATCGGTGTCGGCCATGAGATCGTAGTGCTTGGCCACGTCAATGCCCAGCCCCTGGAGAATCCGGCTGGCGTCAGACTCCGCCTCCCAGCCGTTGAGCTCGGCAAACTCCGCCTCCAGCTCCGCAGCCAGGATGCCGTCCTCGTCGGAAAAGTCCGGCTTTTCATAGATGGCGTCCTTCTGCTTCATAATGTCGTACAGGTGCTGGTTGCCCATAATCACCGTGTCCATCACGGTGTAGGCGTCATACTGGAACTGGTCCTGCTTCAGCACCGACATCCGCACCCCGGGCTTGACCGCCACATAGCCCTTGGTGGGCTCCAGCTCCCCGGAGAGAATGCGCAGGAAGGTGGACTTCCCCGCTCCGTTGGCGCCAATGACGCCGTAGCAGTTGCCCGCCGTAAACTGCAGGTCCGCGTGCTGGAAAAGCACAGAGCCGGCAAACTGCATGCCAAGATCCGATACCGTGATCATAGTGTTGCCCCCTTGATGGTTTCTTTGCGTTCAGTATACCAGCAAACCGCCAAAAGCGCAAGTGTTTTCCGGCACGATGAAAAATCCCGGCGGCCGGAGCACCGGCAGCCGGGAGCTTGCGTCAGGTTATTTTTCCAGCAGCGCCTTCAGCTCTGCCAGGGTCTGGTCGGAGAGCTGGTAGCGCTCCAGCAGCTTGCCCATCAGCGCCAGCACACGCTGGTCGGGCGTCATGGCGTCGGTGGTCTGCTCCAGCTGGTCCACCGCATAGTCGATACGGGACATGGTGGGGGCGTAGGTCCGGCCGTAGCCCCGGCCGCAGCGGGTCAGGCCGTCAATGGTGATTGCCCCCTTGTCAATCATGTTGTTCAGGATCAGGTGGATCGAGTTGGGGTTCCAGTTCCGGTCGGGGGTGCGCTCAATAATCTCCGGCCTGGACAGGGAGCGGCCCTCGTTCCATAGCAGCTCCATGATTTTAAATTCATTTTGAGACAGGGGGTTCTTCATCTTTATATGCCTCCTTATGAGTAATATATTTCACATTATTGCTTCAATAATATACATATTTTTCTCTTTTGTCAAGGATTTTTTTCGTGAATTATGAATATATTCTAAACAAGCTCCGGCAGGTCTTTTTTCGAAGCTCCGGAAGGTCTTTTTTTCGGACCCTATTGCAAAATGGAACGGAATCATGTAAAATGGTGATGATCTGAATCCCGCCCGCCGGGGGCGGGTCTGAAATACCTGTAAAGGAGCTATTACCATGCATATTTCCAACGACATCCGCTACGTCGGCGTCAATGACCACCGGATCGATCTGTTTGAGGGGCACTATCACGTCCCCCTGGGCATGGCCTACAATTCCTATGTGATCCTGGATCGGAAGATCGCCGTGATGGACACCGTGGATCAGAACTTTACCCAGCAGTGGCTGTCCAATCTCCAGGCCGTGCTCGGCAGCCGGGAGCCCGACTACCTGGTGGTCCAGCACATGGAGCCCGACCACAGCGCCAACATCCAGATCTTTATGGAGCGCTTCCCCAAGGCCACGCTGGTGTCTTCCGCCAAGGCCTTCCCCATGATGCTGAACTTCTTCGGCACCGAGTTTGCCGACCGCCGGCTGGTGGTCAAGGAGGGCGACACCCTGGAGCTGGGTGAGCACACCCTGCACTTTGTGGCAGCCCCCATGGTCCACTGGCCCGAGGTCATTATGACCTATGACGATAAGGACAAGGTCCTGTTCTCCGCCGACGGCTTTGGCAAGTTCGGCGCCAACGACGTGGAGGATCCCGAGGGCTGGGCCTGCGAGGCCAGACGCTATTACTTCGGCATCGTGGGCAAGTACGGCGCCCAGGTGCAGGCCGTGCTGAAAAAGGCCGCCAAGCTGGATATCCAGGTCATCGCCCCCCTCCACGGCCCGGTGCTGAAGGAGAATTTGGGCTACTATCTGGATCTGTACAACACCTGGTCCGGCTACGGCACCGAGAGCGAGGGCATTCTGATTGCCTACACCTCCGTGTACGGCCACACCAAGAAGGCTGTGGAGCTGCTGGCCGAGCAGCTGAAGGCCAAGGGCTGCCCCAAGGTTGTGGTGGCGGATCTGGCCCGGACGGATATGTATGAGTGCGTGGAGGACGCCTTCCGCTACGGGCGGATCGTGCTGGCCACCACCACCTATAACGCAGAGATTTTCCCCTATATGCGGGAGTTCCTGCTGCACCTGGCCGAGCGGGGCTGGAAGAACAAGACCGTGGCCTTGATGGAAAACGGCTCCTGGGCGCCCACCGCCGCAAAGGTGATGCGCTCTATGCTGGAGGGCTGCAAGAACCTGACCTTTACCGACACCACCGTGCATATCAAGTCCGCCCTGAACGCCGAGAGCACCGCCCAGATCGAGGCCCTGGCCGACGAGCTGTGCAAGGACTACCTGGCCCAGCACGACGAGACCGCCAACAAGAGCGACCTGACCGCCCTGTTCAAGATCGGCTACGGCCTGTATGTGGTCACCGCCCGGGACGGCGAGAAGGACAACGGCTGCATTGTGAACACCGTGTCCCAGGTGACCAACACCCCCAACCGGATCGCCGTTTGCATTAACAAGGCCAACTTTACCCATGAGCTGGTGAAGAAGACCGGCAAGCTCAACGTCAACTGCCTGTCTGTGGAGGCGCCCTTCTCTGTGTTCCAGCACTTCGGCTTCCAGTCCGGCAAGAACGTGGACAAGTTTGCCGGCAAGGAGGTGCTCCGCTCCGACAACGGGCTGGTCTTCCTGCCCAAGTACATCAACGCCTTTATGAGCCTGGACGTGCAGCAGTATGTGGACCTGGATACCCACGGCATGTTTATCTGCACCGTCAGCGAGGCCAGAGTCCTGTCTGACAAGGAGACCATGACCTACAACTTCTACCAGGCCAACGTCAAGCCCAAGCCCGAGACCACCGTGAAGAAGGGTTGGGTCTGCAAGGTCTGCGGCTACGTCTACGAGGGCGAGGAGCTGCCCGAGGACTTTGTATGCCCCCTGTGCAAGCACGGCCCGGCAGATTTTGAGCCTTTGAAGTAAGCCCAGGGTGTAAATCCCCCAAGCTGAAGACTGTTCTCCGCAGTCTTCAGCTTGTTTTATATGGTTGATTTGTCAATTATGTGAAAAATTACTAGAAAATGTCTTTAATTAGTCTTGTATAGCGTATTACACTCCTCATATTGACTTATATTTTACCTTGCCCTATTATAGTCTTTTTTGCGACTATAGTCAAGAGTTTGTTTCCCTGTTACTATTTCAACAAGTATATTAGCAGGCGAGGCGATACTTTGATTTCCTTCGGCCCCTTCTGGGCAACGCTAAAATCCTCTGACGAGACAACCTACACCTTGATCAAGAACCACCATATTTCCAGTTCCACCATCGACAAGCTCCGCAAGAACAGGCCGATCAACAGCACTACGATAAACGATTTGTGCAGAATTCTGAACTGCTCAGTCAACCAGATCATGGAGTATATCCCCTCAGATCAGGACCAGCCCTTATAAGCTGTTTGACCTCCCTGGTCTGTCTGCGGGCCAAGGAGGTCTTATGAATTACGACAACGCTTCCATTGCCGGGCTGGTAGAATCCCAGCGGCAATTCTTTGCCACCGGCGCCACACTGCCGGTGGCCTGGCGGCTGGCACAGCTGAAGAAGCTCCGCGCCGCCATCCAGGCCCACGAGCAGGACCTGGTACAGGCCCTGCGGGCAGATTTAGGCAGGGCCGCAGCGGAGGCCTACTTCTGCGACGTGGGCAGTCTGCTGCTGGAGTTGAACGAGACGATCCGGGGCCTGCGGCGCTGGGCCCGGCCGGAGCTCCATTTCAGCGGGCTGACCTGCTTTCCCAGCCTGCTCACCCGGGTATACCATCAGCCCTACGGCCTCACCCTGATTATCAGCCCCTTCAACTTCCCGGTGCTGCTGTGCCTGGGGGTGCTGAGCGCCAGCCTGGCCGGGGGCAACACCGCAGTGCTCAAGGTCAGCTCCAAGACCCCACACTGCGCCGCCGCCCTGGCCGCCCTGGTGGAGCAGACCTTTCCCCCGGAGTATGTGGCCCTGGTGGAGGGCGGGCACGAGGTGGCAGACCTGTGCCTGGAGCAGCGGTTTGACAAAATCTTTTACACGGGCTCGCCCCGGGTGGGCCGCCATGTTTTGGAAATGGCCGCCCGCCACCTGACTCCCGTGGCCCTGGAGCTGGGCGGAGAGACGGGCAACTGGTGCGTGGTGCGCAAGGACGCAGACCTGAAGGATGCCGCACGGAAAATTGCCTTTTTCAAGCTGCTCAACAGCGGGCAGATCTGTATCAATGTGAACCAGGTGGCCGTGGCCCGGGAGGTGGCAGAGCCCTTCCTGGAAGCGCTGAAGGCTGAGTTCCGGCGGCAGATCGGCCCGGATGCCCTGCAGAACCCGGAGTACCCCCGGCTGATCACCGCCGCAGCCTGGGACAAGTGCGCCGCCGAGGCCGAACGCTACCGGGACCGGATCGTCTATGGCGGCAGGGGCGACCGGGAACAGCAGCGCTACTGCCCCACAGTGATCTACCCGGTGGAAATCACCGAGCCCATTGTACAGCACGAGCTGTTCAATCCCCTGCTGCCGGTGGTCCCCTTCCCCGACGGGGAAATTGACCGGCTGATGGAGACCATCGCCGGCAGGGAGCACGGGCTGGCTTTGTATCTGTTCACCAAAAACAAACGCTGGGCCAACCGGGTAATGGCAAGCCAGCAGTACGGCGGCGGCTGTATCAACGAGGTGTGCCTGCACATGATGGTAAAGGGCGTGCCCTTTAACGGGGTAGGACACTCCGGCATGGGCGCCTATCACGGCAAATGGGGCTTTCGGGAGTTTACCCACCCCGCCACCGTTCTGACCGGCAGCACGGTGGGCAATCTCTCCCTGCGGGAGCACCCCTATGACAAGGGGCTGAAAATGTGGCTGCTGCGGAAGTTTGAGCGGTAATTTCCGTTCACAGTCCGTTCACAAATCCGTCAAAAAAGGTTTACACAAAAATTAGCACTCTACTATTGACAGTGCTAATTTTTGTGCTATAATAATCCCAGAACAAAGAAACGAGCAAAGTGCAAACACAAGTCCCTCCGTTTCGATGCTCAAGTACATAGAGACAACCACATGTAAATGAGTAAAAGGAGGAATTCAACATGTTGATGCCTGGATTTTTTGGTGAGGATTTGTTTGACGACTGGATGCGCTTCCCCTGGGAGAGAGAGCTGGACAACACCCAGCGCAAGCTCTACGGCAAGCACGCCTCCCACGTGATGAAGACTGACGTGCACGAGCACGAGGACCACTACGAGCTGGCCATTGATCTGCCCGGCTTTAAAAAGGACGAGATTCAGCTGAGCCTGAACCACGGGTATCTGACCATCTCCGCCTCCAAGGGCCTGGACAAGGACGAGACCGACAAAAAGGGCAAGGTAATCCGCCAGGAGCGCTACGCCGGCGCCATGCAGCGCAGCTACTTTGTGGGCGAGGCCGTCCGGGAGGACGACATCAAGGCCCGGTTTGAAGACGGCGTTCTGCACCTGACCGTGGCCAAGCGGGACAAGGTTCTGCCGGAAAAGAAGACCATCCTGATTGAGGGCTGATTGGGCCGAACCCCCCGCTCCGGGTTTCCGGAGCGGGGGCTTTTTTTGTACGCAGGCCGCCGGACGCCGGGATTGCCCTTTTTGGGCAGATTATGAAATCTGCCCAAAATTTCGACAAAGTGTGTCATTGTGTCTATTGGAAGCCCGGCGAGGATATGTTATCATAACCCGGTAAGCAAAGGAAGTGACATCTATGCGTTCCACAAAACCCATGTATGTGGCAAAAACGGGCTACATCCTGCTCTCGGCGGTGTTTATCCTCTTCGGTGCGCTGTTGATGGTCCGGCCCGATTTCTCGCTGTCTGTGTTCCGGGTTCTGTTCGGCGCGTCCCTGCTGGTCTTCGGCGGGGTGAAGCTGGTGGGATATTTTTCCAGGGATCTGTACAGGCTGGCTTTCCAGTATGACCTTGCAGCTGGTCTGCTGCTGGTAACCCTTGGAATCGTCACCCTGGCAAAACCCTTAACTGCCATCAGCTTTTACGCCACCGCCTGCGGCATTGTGATTCTCACCGACGGGCTGCTGAAGCTCCAGATCGCCCTGGAGGCCAGGCGCTTTGGCATCTGCACCTGGTGGGTGATCCTGGCCCTGGCCCTGAGTGCGGCTGCGCTGGGCCTGGTGATGCTCTTGCGCCCCCTGGAGGCCACCAGGGCTGTGACCATGCTGCTGGGCGCCACTCTGTTGGCAGAGGGCTGTATGAACCTGGGCGTGGTGCTGTGTGCTGTGAAGATCATCCGCCACCAGCTGCCCGACACCATAGACTAACCGCAAACACAGAAAGGAATCCCATGAAGTATTACATCCTCTACAATCCCCTGTCCGGCAACGGCCAGGGCAGCAAGGCCGCCGGCGAGGACTGGTCCGCCTACGGTGACAGCCGGGAGATTCTGGACGTCACCAAAATTGACGATATGGCCGGCCTGGTGGCTTCTATGGCCGAGGGCGACGCCATCATCCTGTGCGGCGGTGACGGCACGCTGAACCACTTCATCAATGACACCCGGGGCCTGCAGCTGCCGGGAAAGGTCTACTTCCGCTCCAACGGCACGGGCAACGACTTTTTGCGGGACATTGGCAGGTCCGGCTCCACTGAGCCGGTGGACATGGCCCCCTATCTCACCCGCCTGCCCCGGGTAACAGTGAACGGAGAGACCCGCCTGTTCCTGAACGGGGTGGGCTACGGCATTGACGGCTACTGCTGCGAGGTGGGCGACAAGCTCCGCCAGACGTCTGACAAGCCGATCAATTACACCGGCATCGCCATCAAGGGACTGCTGTTCCATTTCCGGCCCAGAAACGCCACCGTCACCGTGGACGGCAAGACCCAGACCTTCTCCAAGGTGTGGCTGGCCCCCACCATGAACGGCAGGTTTTACGGCGGCGGCATGATGGCCACTCCGGACCAGGACCGGCTGAAGAGTGAGACCGTCTCCACCCTGGTGATGTACGGCAGCGGCAAGCTGCGCACCCTGGCGGTGTTCCCCTCCATCTTCAAGGGCGAGCATATCAAGCACGACAAGATGGTCAAGGTGCTCACCGGCAGAGAGATCACTGTGGAGTTTGACCGGCCCACCGCCCTGCAGATTGACGGGGAGACCGTATTGGGTGTGCGGAAGTACACGGTGAAAAAATAAGCAGGATCTAAAAAAGCAGGCGCCCCGATCGGCGTCTGCTTTTACTTTATTGGGTGCCGGACATCCCCGCCCAGGCCACCTGGGCGGCCTCGAGGGACATGTCACACTGCAAATCGTACACCGGCACCGTGGACAGCAGCCGGTCCAGCAGCTCCAGGGTCTGTACCCGGGGGAGGGGCTCCTCGGGCAGAAAGACCTGGTGCATCACGAAGGCGGTCCGCTCGTCCCCGGCGGCAGGGGCGATCCGGTTTTCCTCTCCCCGGGTCAGCAGCGCGATGCCTGCCAGGGGCAGACAGCTGCGGGTGCCGTAGTGCTCCTTGCCCCGCCAGGGGGTACCGCAGGCGTAAAACCCCTGCTTTCCCCAACGGAGAATGGGCTTGTCGCCGTTGAGAATCCAGCAGTCCGGAAAGGCCCTGAGCCAGAGTCTGGCATGGGTGGTTTTACCGGTGCCGCTGGGGGCGGTGATCAGGTAGGCTTTCTGCTTGCGCACCACCACCGCGCCGTGGAACACAAAGGCCTCATAGGACGGCAGCCTGCGGGCGATGGCCCGATAGGCGCACACATACTCCAGATAGGCGGGGTCGTTTTGGCCGAAGGCGGCCTCGGCCGCAAGCTCCTCCGGCGCGACCCGGACGGTGAAATCCGGCGGCCCGGAGACGGCAAACGCATCCAGCCAGGGGTGCAGGTCGTATTGGTTGTCCACACCGACCCGGAGCCCGGCGATTCGAATGGTAATCATAAAAACTCCTTCACACGCTGCTCCCACTGGGCAAGGGGAACCTCTTTGAGCACCACACGGCGGATAAAGGCAAAGGTGGTCTTCTCGCCGCGGTCCCGCAGCAGGGTGAGCAGAAATACCAGCTGGGCATAGGTCTGGGGGTGGAGCAGCGGCGATTCCTGGGCCTTGATCAGATAGTCCAGAGAGTCGCCGTCTTGGTAGGCCTTGCCCCTGTAGGTTTTGCTGGCGGCAATCCGGTCCATCACAGACTCGACCATATAGCGGGTGGGCATGGGCACCGCCTCGTAATTGTGCTTGCCGGGGGCGATGTCGGTCCAATACTCGTAGTGGTGCTTGTTGCGGCCCTTGTGGTGCATCCAGGCGGTGGAGTAGCCCACTGCCTCGCGGGCGCCGGCGTTGGGACTGCGGTTGCCCTGGTAATACTTGGCCCCCTGCCAGAACTCCGCGGCGGAGTATTTGCTTAAATCATGGCACAGCCCCTGGCGGATCAGCCCCACGCGGAAGCAGTTTGCCATGACCATGTGCCGGTGCTTTGTGATGGTATGAAAGTGCTTGAAGGGATGCAACGCCCGCACCTCCCGGTTGAAAGTTGAGATATTTGTGTTATTATATACCCTCTTCTCCCCTTTGGCAAGAGCAGAGGGCAAAAAAAGCCCGTGCGCCTGGGGCGCACGGGCAGAGAAGACTCAGCACAGGGTGGCGTAGATGACAGCCTTGATGGTGTGCATCCGGTTTTCGGCCTCGTCAAAGACCACGGACTGCTTGGATTCAAAGACCTGGTCGGTGACCTCCATCTCCTTGATGCCGTACTTTTCGGCGATTTCCGCGCCGATGGTGGTGTTGGTATCGTGGAAGGAGGGCAGGCAGTGCATGAAAATGGCGGTGTCCTTGGCGTTGGCCATGGCCTTGGCGTTGACCTGGTAGGGGCTCAGCAGGCGGATGCGCTGCTCCCAGACGGAGTCGGGCTCACCCATAGAGACCCAGATATCGGTATAGATCACATCGGCGTCGGTGGTGCCCTCGGTGACGTCCTCGGTCAGCCGGACAGAGCCGCCGGACTCCGCGGCGATTTTTTTCGCCTCGTCCACCAGCCACTGCTCCGGGAAGAGCTCCTTGGGGGCACAGGCGGTAAAGTTGAGCCCCATCTTGGCGCAGGCGATCATCAGAGAGTTGCCCATGTTGTTCCGGGCATCGCCCATGTAGGTGAAGTTGACGCCCTTGAGCCGGCCCAGCTTTTCTTCAATGGTCAGCAGGTCCGCCAGCATCTGGGTGGGATGGAACTGGTCGGTCAGGCCGTTCCAGACCGGCACGCCGGCGTAGTCCGCCAGGGCCTGGACCGTGGCCTGTGCAAAGCCCCGGTATTCGATGCCGTCGTACATCCGGCCCAGCACCCGGGCAGTGTCAGCAATGGATTCCTTCTTGCCCATCTGGGAGCTGCCGGGGTCCAGATAGGTGACGCCGCAGCCCAGATCCATACCGGCTACCTCAAAGGAGCAGCGGGTCCGGGTAGAGGTCTTTTCAAACAGCAGAACGATGTTCTTGCCCGCCAGGTAGCGGTGGGGCTCGCCGGAGAGCTTCTTACGCTTAAACTCCGCGGCCAGATCCAGCAGATAGCGGATTTCCTGGGGGGTGTAGTCCAACAGCTTCAAAAAATGACGTCCTCTGAGATTGACAGGCATGGCAAAAGTCTCCTTTTTTGTAATTCGGTGGGTATATTGTGAAGCGGACGCCCGGCTGGCCGGGCCCTGCCTTCCGTCACAGCTTGGCCCGGTTCAGGGGCATGGACATGCACCGGGGGCCGCCGCGGCCCCGGCTGAGCTCGCCGGAGGGGATCTTCAGCACGGTGATGCCGTGTTCTTCAAAAATCTGGTTGGTGATGACGTTGCGGTTGTAGGCCACCACCTTGCCGGGGGCCACACACAGGGTGTTGGAACCGTCGTTCCACTGCTCCCGCTGGGCGGCCACGTTGTCGCCGCCGCCGCAGAAAATCAGCTCGATCCGATCCTGGTGGAGATGGTACTCCAGCGCCTCGCGGAGATTGTCGCCCATGTCACGGATGGAGAGCCGGCCCGCAGCGCCGGGGGTGATTTCAAAGATACGCAGAGAGTCCAGCATATCGGGGAAGACCACGAATTTGTCGTGGTCCACCTGGGTGAGCACGGTGTCAAGGTGCATGGTGGCCCGCATGCAGGGGATTTCCAGGGCCAGGACAGTGCGCACGGTGGCGGTTTCGTCGGCAAAGAGCTTTTTGGCGATGTTTTCGATGGCCTCGGGGGTGGTGCGCTGGGAGATGCCGATGGCCACCACCTCGGGCGAGAGATTCAGCACGTCGCCGCCCTCGATAGAGTAGTGCTCAGAGCCGTTGGCGTAGAGCCGGACCTTGCCCAGCTCGGGGTGATATTTGAAAATGTAGCGGGCGAAGATGGTCTCCTGGCAGCGGGTCACAGAGTACATCCGGTTGATGGCCACGCCCTCGCCGATAGATTCAAAGGGGTCGCGGGTGAAGTAGAGATTCGGCATAGGCTCCAGCACAAAGTTGTTCTGCCGGTTCAGCATGGTGGGCAGGGTGAACTTGGGGTTGGCCCCCAGCTCGTGGTAGGACACGCCCGCCATGGTCTTGAGAATCAGCTCTTTGTCGTCACGGATGGCCAGCAGATACTCGTACAGCTCCTGCCGGTAGTCTACATGGGGGGAAAAGGTCACGAACTCTTTGAGAAATTCCTCCCGCAGGCCGGGGTTGGCCTTCAGGGTCTCGGCGGCCAGATCCTCCAGATACACTACCTCAGCGCCGTTCTCCCGAAGGATCCTGGCAAACTGGTCATGCTCGGCCTGGGCCCCCTCCAGGAAGGGGATGTCGTCAAACAGCAGACGGTCCAGGGTACCGGGGGTGAGGTGCTCCAGCTCCTTGCCCGGGCGGTGCAGCATGACCCGCTTGAGGGGTGCGATCTCGCTTTTTACATAGATTGGCATAACAGTCACCTTTCTGTGTCGGTTGGGGTTCAGATCAAATTGATTATACAACAGTTTCTTCCATTTTGCAATGATGAGTTTGTGGTTTTCCACAATTCGGGATTGCTTTTTCCGGGGAAATGTGGCAAAATAGACCCGCAACGGCGCCGGGTCTCCCGGGCCGAATTGAGCAGTAAGAAGGCATTTCCATGTTTGATCTCATCATCGCAAACGGCTCTGTGCTGGACGGTACCGGCGCCCCTGCCCGGCAGGCGGATCTGGGCATCAAGGACGGCAAAATTGCCGCCATTGGCCGCCTGGAGGCGGAGGGGCCTGTGCTGGACGCCCGGGGCATGACCGTGACCCCCGGGTTTTTGGACATCCACCGCCACGGGGATTTGGCTATCTTCCGCCCCGGCTTTGGAGAGCTGGAGCTGCGCCAGGGGCTGACCACCATCATAAACGGCAACTGCGGCCTGTCCGCCGCCCCCTTTGGCCCCGCCCACCGGGAGGAGATTCTCCGGTATCTCAGTCCTGTCATCGGAACCGACCTGGCTGTACCCGGGGACAGCATGGCCGCCTATCTCCGGGCAGCCCGGGCCCTGGATCTGCCCCTGCACGTGGGGATGCTGGCCGGGGCCGGGGTGATCAGGGCGGACTTGGTGGGCTACCGGGGCGGGTCCCTGTCCAACGAGGAATACCGGGCCCTCCACGCCCGGATTGAGAGGGCTCTGGCGGACGGCGCCCTGGGCATCTCCCTGGGCCTGGGCTACGCTCCGGAGTGCTTCTATGACACCCAAGGGCTGATCCGGGCGCTGGAGCCCCTGGCAGGGAGCACGATCCCCGTCACCGTCCACATGCGGGACGAGGGCACCGCCGTGCCGGATTCTGTAGAGGAGATGTGCCGGCTGGCCACGGCGCTGCGCTGCCCGGTGGAGATTTCCCACTTAAAGTGCATCGGCCGGGAGAACTGGGGCATCAAGATCCCCAGGGTACTGGCAAGACTGCAGCAGGCGGTGGACGAGGGCCTGGACCTGCGCTGGGACGTGTACCCCTACACCGCGGGCTCCACCCAGCTGCTGCACATTCTGCCCCCGGAGGTGCTGGAGGGCGGCACCGAGGCCCTGTGCCGCCGGCTGAAGGACCCCCTGTGGCGGGAGCGGATCTTCCGCCGGTTTGAAGAGGGTGAGGACTTTAACAACATCTCTCGCCTGGTGGGCTGGGACAACATCCTGCTCTCCACCCTCCGTCAGCCGGAGAATCTGCCCCTGCAGGGCCTCTCCATCGCCCAGGCGGCCCGGCAGCTGGGACAGGCCCCGGAGGCCTGCGCCCTGGATCTGCTGGCGGCGGAGCACGGCACCATCACCATGATCGATTTTATCACCTGTGAGCAGGACATTGCCGCCATTTTGCGCACCGACCGGGTCAGCGTGATCTCAGACAGCACCTATCCCACCGGCGGCAAGCCCCACCCCAGGCTCTACGGCAACTTTGTGCGGCTGATTGAAAAATATGTGTACCAAGACCGGGTGCTGACTTTGGCCCAGGCGGTGCACAAGATGACCGGCGCCCCTGCCCGAGCCCTTGGGCTGACCCAAAAGGGAGTGCTGGCCGTGGGCAAGGACGCAGATATCAACCTCTTTGACCCCGCTGCCCTCCATGAGGCGGGTACCTATCTGGACCCCGCCCGGATGGCACAGGGCATGGACACCGTGCTGGTAATGGGCTGCCCGGTACTCCGCGGCGGACAGCTGACCGGCAAAACCCCGGGCCGGGTGCTGTGCAGGGAGGAAAGGTGAGATTTTTTCTACTTTCTTGCATGTGACAGATTCTAGTGGTATCATATGGCAGTCAGAATCGCTGGTTTGTATAAAGGAGGTCATATCATGTCGAATCCAAAGCCCGGCACCGGCGGCGAGCGCTATGTGCCCTATGAGGCCCGCTCCGGCGGGGAGTCCGTTGTGTACTTCACCCGGGATCTGTCCGCCCAGGGGCTGATCAAGCTCTACCAGCGGGTGGGCCAGAACATCTGCGGCCGGGTGGGCATCAAGCTGCACACCGGAGAAAAGAACGGCCCCAACATCATCCCCCGGCCCTGGGTCAAGGCCCTGGTGGAGCAGTGCCTGCCCGAGGCAAAGATTGTAGAAACCAACACCTATTACGAGGGCGACCGCTACACCACCGCCCAGCACCGGGAGACCTTAAAGGTCAACGGCTGGGACTTCTGCCCTGTGGACATTCTGGACGAGGAGGGCACCGTGATGCTGCCGGTAGAGGGCGGTAAATGGTTTTCCCAGATGTGTGAGGGCAGCCACACCCTGAACTACGACTCCCTGGTGGTGCTGACCCACTTTAAGGGCCACACCATGGGCGGTTTCGGCGGCTCCAACAAGAACATCGGCATCGGCATGGCGGACGGCCGCATCGGCAAGGGCATGATCCATCGGGCCGAGGGCTCTGACAATCCGTGGAGCATCGCCATGGAGGAGCTGATGGAGCGGATTGCCGAATCCTCCAAGGCCACAGTAGACCACTTTGCCCCCCACATCACCTATCTGAACGTACTGCGGAACATGTCGGTGTCCTGCGACTGCGAGGGCTGCGCTGCGGCCCCGGTGGTCACCCCCAACATCGGCATGGTGGCCTCCACTGACATCCTGGCGGTGGACCAGGCATCTGTGGATCTGATCTACGCCCTCTCCCCTGCCGACCGCAAGGCCCTGGTGGAGCGGATGGAGACCCGCCACGGCCTGCACCAGCTGGCCTGGATGAAGGCCCTGGGCATGGGCAACGACCGCTACCGTATGATCGACATTGACCATGACGACGCCCCCATCCTCCCGGCCCAGGCGGTGGAGGGTGTGAAGCCCTTCCCCAAGGTGCCCATCGGCTGAGACACAAAAAATCACCTCTGCGTCAGGCGCAGAGGTGATTTTTTGTCTATTCGGCAGAAATCAGGTAGTAGTACACCGGCTGGCCGCCGTTGATGAGGCTGATTTCGGCGTCGGGGTTGGCCTTTTCAAAGATCTTCAGTGCCCGCTGGGCGGTCTTTTCGTCGATGTCCTGGCCGTAGAAGATGGTGATCAGCTCCTTCTCCTCGGTGGCCACCTTGTCGGCCATGCTCTTAAGCAGCTTTTCCACATCCCGGCTGGTGCCGAACAGGGCGCTGCCGTACAGGCCCAGATAGTCCCCCTCGTGGATGGCGTAGCCGTCAAAGTCGGAGTTCCGGGCGGCGTAGGTGATCTGCAGGGTGGTCACATTGTGGCGGGCCTCCCGCATGTTCATCAGGTTGGTCTCCACGTCCGCCTCGGGGTCAAAGGCCAGCATGGCGCTGATGCCCTGGGGGATGGTGCGGGAGCGGACCACAACCACTTCCTTTTCGGTCAGCGGTTGGACCTGCTGGGCCGCCATGATGATGTTTTTGTTGTTGGGGAAGACGAAGACCGTCTCTGCCGGGGTGCGGTTTACCGCCTGGAGAATGTCCTGGGTGGAGGGGTTCATGGTCTGGCCGCCCTGGATGATGGCATCGGCCCCCAGGTCGCGGAAGACCGAGCGCAGGCCCTCGCCGGCGCAGACGGTTACCATGCCGTATTTCTTTTCCGGCTTGGCCACCTGGTTGTTCTTCTCCGCCTCGGAGAGTACCTTCTCGGTGTGCTGCAGGCGCATGTTTTCGATCTTGACGGTGATGAGGCCGCCATAGGTCAGGGCCTTTTCAATGACCACACCGGGGTTGTTGGTATGTACATGGACCTTGATGATCTCGTCGTCATCCACCAGCACAAGGGAGTCGCCCATACCGTTCAGGAACTGGCGCAGATCCTCGGGGTCCAGATCGTTGTCACGGGAGACAATGAACTCAGTGCAGTAGCCGAAGGTGATGTCCTCGGTGGCAAAATCAGAGAAGCTGGCCTGCTCCTTGGTGGCGGCCGCCGGCTCACCGGATTCCGGCGCCACTACGTCCTCGCCCCGGAGGGAGGAGAGCATGGCGCTGAGAATGGTGATCCAGCCCACGCCGCCGGCATCCACCACGCCGGCCTTTTGCAGCACCGGGTTTTGGTTGACGGTGTTGTCCAGGGCTACACGGCCCTCGGCAATGGCCTGCTCCAGGACGAATTCCGCCGCGTTGTTCTCCTTGGCGGCCTCTTCGGCCCCCTGGGCAGCCAGGCGGGCCACGGTGAGGATGGTGCCCTCGGCGGGCTTCATCACGGCCTTATAGGCGTTGTCAACGCCCACCTGCATAGCGGCAGCCAGACGGGTACCGCCGATTTCGGTCTCCCCCTTCAGACCCTTGGCCATGCCCCGGAAGAGCAGGGACAGAATCACGCCGGAGTTGCCCCTGGCCCCCCGCAGGAGGGCGGAGGCGGTGATGTCCGCAGCCTTGGTCAGGGTGGGGTCCTCCGCCCGCTTCAGGTCTGCCACGGCATTGTTCAGGGTCATGCTCATGTTGGTGCCGGTGTCGCCGTCGGGCACCGGGAACACGTTCAGCTCATTGATCCGCTGCTTGTGGATTTCGATGGCGGCTGCCGCGCTGATTACCATGCGCCGGAAGGCCGCGCCGTTGATTGTTTGTCTCAAGTTCAGTTCCCTCCGCTTATCCGACCATCATGGAGTCTACAAAGACATTGACGGTCTTGACCTGGGTCTGGGTGGTCTTCTCCACCACATAGCGCACCTCGGAGATAATGGAGCTTGCCACGGCCGCAATGTTGACGCCGTGGTCCACAATGATGTGCAGGTCAATGGAAATGGAACCGTCGTCGTGGAAGCTCACCAGCACGCCCTTGCTCAGGGCCTCGCGGCGCAGCAGATGGACCAGGCCGTCGGTCATAGACCGGACCGCCATGCCCTTTACGCCGAAGCAGTTGGTTGCCGCCATGCCGGCAATATTGGTATATACGCTGCTGTTGACGCTGATGAGGCCTTTTTCAGTTTGCTGTTTCACCATAGGAATACCTCCTCATAACATAGAACTTCTGATCCGTTCTGTATATTGTATCCTATTTTACGCAAAAGTACAAGTACTGTTTTTCGTTTTCCGGAAATATCTTTCTTCACTCTCAGCCCTGGAGTCTGCGCAGGCGGGCCTGGCTCTGCTCCAGCTGGGCCAGGAGCTTCTTGTTCTGCTCCAGCTTCTGGCGCTGGGCATCCACCACCGCAGCAGGGGCCCGGGAGACGAACCGCTCGTTGCCCAGCTGGCCCTCGGCCCGGGCAATCTCCCGGCGGGCATTTTCCAGCTCCTTGTCGATGCGCTCCAGCTCCTTGTCCAGGTCCACCAGCTGACGCATGGGCAGGAAGAGCTTGGCATCGGCGGTGAAGATGGCCGCCATGTCGTCGCTGCCCTCGGGCTCGGTATCCAGGACGGTGACCTGCTGGGCGTAGGCCAGGCGGGTAATGAAGGGCGCGCCTTCGGCAAAGAGCTCTTTATGGGCGGTGACCACATACAGATCCGTCTTCTTGGAGGGAGGCACGTTCATCTCAGACCGGCGGTTGCGGATGGCGCGGATGGCCTGCATCACGGCCTCCATGTGCCGCTCCTGCTCGGGGAAGTCCAGCTCTGCACGGTAGACGGGCCAGTCAGCCACGATGAGCGCCTCGCCCTGGTGGGGCAGGGCCTGCCAGATTTCCTCGGTGACAAAGGGCATGAAGGGGTGCATCAGCCGCAGGATCTGGTCCAGCACGTACAGCAGCACCCGGCGGGCAGTGGTCTTGGCCGCCTCGTCCTCGCCGTAGAGGCGGGCCTTGGTCAGCTCAATATACCAGTCGCAGTAGTCGTCCCAGATGAAGTCATAGAGCTTCTGCACGGCAATGCCCAGCTCGTACTTCTCCATGTTCTCGGTGACCTCGCGGATCACCCGGTTGAGCTTGGAGAGAATCCAGCGGTCGGCAATCTCCAGCCGGTCCGGCTCGGGCAGGCAGCACTCCTCGCCGGCCAGGTTCATCATCACGTAGCGGCTGGCGTTCCAAAGCTTGTTGGCAAAGTTCCGCATGGCCTCGCAGTGCTCCACATAGAAGCGCATGTCGTTGCCGGGACTGTTGCCGGTGACCATGTTCATCCGCAGGGCGTCAGAGCCATAGCGGTCGATCATCTCCAGGGGGTCGATGCCGTTGCCCAGGGACTTGGACATCTTGCGACCCTTGTCGTCACGGACCAGGCCGTGGATCAGCACGGTGTGGAAGGGGGGCTTGCCGGTGTGCTCACAGGCGGAGAAGATCATTCTGGACACCCAGAAGAAGATGATATCATAGCCGGTGACCAGCACGTCAGTGGGATAGAAGTAGTCCAGATCCTCGGTCTTCTCCGGCCAGCCCAGGGTCTCAAAGGGCCACAGGGCGGAGGAGAACCAGGTGTCCAGCACGTCGGGATCCCGCTGGATGTGCTTGCTGCCGCACTTTTCACAGCAGACCGCGTCGGTGCGGCTAACGGTGGTGTGGCCGCAGTCGTCACAGTACCAGGCAGGGATCTGGTGGCCCCACCACAGCTGGCGGGAGATGCACCAATCCCGGACGTTCTCCATCCAGTTGGTGTAGGTCTTGGTGAAGCGCTCGGGGACAAATTTGGTCTCCCCTTCCCGGACCACCCGCAGGGCCTCCTTGGCCAGGGGCGCCATCTTCACAAACCACTGAGCGGAGATGATGGGCTCCACGTCGTTGTGGCAGCGGTAGCAGGTGCCCACGCTGTGGGTGTAGGGCTCGGTCTTTTCCAGCAGGCCCAGCGCATCCAGATCCTTCACTACGGCCTTGCGGCACTCGTAGCGGTCCATGCCGCAGTAGCGGCCGCCGTTTTCGTTGATGGTGCCGTCGTCGGCAATGACCTTGATGGTATCCAGGTTGTGGCGCAGGCCCACCTCAAAGTCGTTGGGGTCATGGGCGGGGGTCATTTTCACGCAGCCGGTGCCGAAGTCCATTTCCACGTAGTCGTCGGCCACGATGGGGATCTCCCGGTTCATCAGCGGCAGGATGCAGGTCTTGCCCACCAGGTGCTTGTAGCGCTCGTCATTGGGGTTTACGGCCACGCCGGTGTCGCCCATCATGGTCTCGGGCCGGGTGGTGGCCACCACCAGATAGCCGCTGCCGTCGGCCAGGGGATAGCGCATATGCCACAGATGGCCGGGCTTGTCCACATACTCCACCTCGGCATCAGACAGGGCGGTGGTGCAGTGGGGGCACCAGTTGATGATCCGGCTGCCCTTGTAAATCAGGCCCTTTTCATACAGGGAGACAAAGACCTCCCGCACGGCCTTGGAGCAGCCCTCGTCCATGGTAAAGCGGGCGCGGTCCCAGTCGCAGGAGGAGCCCAGCTTCTTCTGCTGCTCCACAATGCGGTTGCCATACTGGCGCTTCCAGTCCCAGACCTTTTCCAGGAACTTCTCCCGGCCCAGGTCATAGCGGGTCAGCCCCTGCTTGCGCAGTTCTTCCTCTACCTTGATCTGGGTGGCGATGCCGGCATGGTCCACGCCGGGCAGCCACAGGGCGGCGTAGCCCTGCATCCGCTTGAAGCGGATGAGAATGTCCTGAAGGCTGGCGTCCATGGCATGGCCCATGTGGAGCTGGCCGGTGACGTTGGGGGGCGGCATAACGATGGTGAAGGGCTTTTTCTCCGGATCACGCCGGGTGTGGAAATAGCCCCCGTCCTGCCAGAACTGATAAATTCGGTCCTCGACCAGCTTGGGGTCGTAGGTTTTGGGAAGTTCTTTCATCATAACACATTCTCCTGTCATAAAAAACGCCCTGAGCCTGGGCTCAGGGCGATCAATTACCGCGGTACCACCTGAATTTCCGGCCCATGGCCGGACACTCCTGGCTCTGTAACGGGAGAACCCGTCCCGGGCTGATGACTTCACCCGGGCCGCTCGGAAGCGACCTTCCCCCTGCCGGCCCACAGGCTTGCACCCTCCGCCTGTTCTCTGCACGGCCCTGTACAGGGGTACTCCTCTTCGTCAACGCGTTTTGCGAAGCTATTCTACACAATCCCGTGGAATTTGTCAAGTAGTTTCTGCCGGACAGGCACAGATCAGTGCCAGAACACCCAGATAAACAGGTACCCCACCATCACAGCCGTGAGCGTGAAGGGGATGCCGATGCGGGCAAAGTCCTTGAAGCCGGACTCGTAGCCCTGCTTGCGCAGCAGGCCTGTGGCGGTGATGTTGGCCGAGGCCCCCACCGGGGTCAGATTGCCCCCCAGGGTGGCGCCGCAGAGCAGGCCGAAGTAGAGCAGATAAGGCTCCACCCCCAACTGGCCGGTCACGACGCTGAGCACCGGCAGCATGGTGGCCACATAGGGGATGTTGTCCACGAAGGCGGAGATCAGCACCGAGCCCCAGACGATCATAGTGTAGAGCAGGAACAGATTGCTGCCCCCCACCTTGACGATCCAGGCGGCAAAGTCATCGATGATGCCCACCTGGCTGACCCCGGCGATGACGCAGAACAGACCCAGCAGCAACAGCAGGGTCTCATAGTCTACGCTCTTGACGGCCTCTGCGGCAGAGCGGGGGGATTTGGTCCGCACCAGCTCCAGCACGGCGGTGACCAGGGCCAGGCCCATGCACAGCAGGCCGTTGGTGGTCTCGGGCTTGTTGGGCACGAAGGAGGCGGCAATCAGCAGCACCACCACCAGGATCAGAGTCACCGTGGGGATATAGTCCGTGACAGGGGTGGGCGCCCCGGCGTGGACGGGCTGGCGATCCTTGCGGAACAGGAACATCATAATGGGTACCGTGGCCAGGGCCCCCAGCTCCACGGCAAAGAACATACCGGGCCGGCCCAGCATCCAGAAGAAGCTGTTGAAGTCCATCCCCGCGTAGGCGCCCAGCATGATGGAGGTGGTGTCCCCCACCAGGGTGGCCGCCCCCTGGAGATTGGAGGACACGGCAATGGACAGAATCATGGCCACGGGAGAGATGTTCAGCTTTTTGCACACGGCAATGCCCACCGGGGCAACCATCAGCACGGTGGCCACGTTGTCAATAAAGGCGGAGACCACCCCGGAGAACAGGGACATCAGGATCGTCACCCACATGACGTTGGGCGCCTTACCCAGCAGCACGTCGGCAATCCGGTTTGGCATCTGGGACTCGATGAAGTAGTACACAATCATCATGGTGCCTGTAATCATCATCAGGGCGTTCCAGTTTACCGCGCCCCCCAGCTGGGACAGGGGCAGAATGCCCAGGATCACAAACACGGCGGCAACTCCCAGGGCCAGGTACATCTTGATTTTGGGCAGGGCGATGATGCCCACATACATCAGCACAAACAGTGCCAGGGCAATCAGCTTCAGTGTGGATGGATTCATATCATTTTCCTTTCCCGAGCAGCAAAAAAGGCGAGACCCTTGCCGGGGCAGAGGAAAACCCCTCTGCCCCGGCAAAAGTCTCACCACTTTGGTCACAAAACCGGGCCCGCAGGCCGACCTGACGGCAGTGTGAACGCGGATTTCCGCGCCGGCTACTCCCCTTTGCCGCTTTACTATACCACACCCCCAACAGGTTTGTCAACCGGAAGATTGGAAAAGCGAAGCATACAAAACACCCCGCAGCAGCCGGGCTGCGCAAGCAGCTTGCGCAGCCCGGCCCGGGATTGGCTCAGTGCTCTGTGCTGCGATAGAGGAAGGTCACCACCTGGGCCCGGGTGCAGACGTTGTCGGGGCTGAACCTGTCCGCAGCGGTGCCCTTGGTAATGCCGTTCTCCACGGCCCACAGGACAGCCTGGTGGTAATAACCGCCGTTCACGTCTGTGAAGGGATTTTCGGTGCTGGCAGGCTCCGGCTTGCCGGCGGCGCGCCAGAGGAAGGTCACCACCCGGGCCCGGGTGCAGTTTTGGTCCGGCCCGAAGCTTGTGGCAGAGACGCCGTTGGTAATGCCGTTCTCTACGGCCCACAGAACGGCCTGATAGTAATAGCTTCCCTGCTTGATGTCCGTAAAGCTGTGGGTCTGGGTCTTCGGCTCCGGGCAGCCCTGGGCCCGCCACAGGAAGGTTACCACCTGGGCCCGGGTGCAGGTGTTGCCCGGCGCAAAGTGCGTGGCGTCCACGCCGTTGGTAATCAGCGGATCATGGTATACGGCCCAGAGCACTGCTTCGGAATAGAACTGGCCATCCAGGACGTCATCAAAGGGATTCTCAAGCTGGGGCTCCTCCGTCAGCTCCAGCTTCAGATAGCCGTACTTTCCGTCCTGCTCCTTGATGATGTATTCGTCCGGTGCGATGATGGTCCCGTCGCAGGTGCCATCCGGGAAGTAGGCGTCCTTGCTGAGCCTCCGGTTGCAGACCACCGCCGGCATCACGCCGTCAACAGGCTCGCAGGAAACCAGGTAGGTCTTGTCAAGCTCTGCGTCGTACACCACCGCCAGGCCCAGGGATGAGAAGTGGCTGGCCATGGTGATGCTGCTGCTGACACTGCCGTCCGGCCTGCCGATGGGGTACTCCTTGCCGTCCACATCCAGGAAGACGAAATGCCCGTCCTTTTTGGCGGCGGTGAAGCCCTCACTGTAGCCGGAGAGGAACTCGTATTCAAAGGGCACAATCAGCTTGCCGGTCTGATCGTAGGCGCCGTATTTGCCGTTTTTGTCCTTCAGCACAATGCGGTTGTCGCTCAGGAATGTGCCGCCGTCCATCAGCCGGGCTGACGCATACTGGGCCGGGATCAGCACCTCGCCGCTTTCCGTCTCAAAGCCGAGTCCGTCGTCCGCTTCATCGTATTCCCATGCCTGAAACATCGGATTGAAGGGATAAATGTCCTGGTTGGGGGCAAAGGTGCTTCTGGCAGAGCGGTGCAGAGATTTGCCCTGGGGATCCATATAACAGAAGTCCTGGCCGTCGTCTGTTGTCCAGGGATTCAGGAACATGCTGCTTCTGACAATGGGAATATATCCGTCCACCGCAACGCCCAATTGCTCATAGCCGTCGGGCTTGTCCTCCGGCCAGATCAGATTTCCCTCCAGGTCATAGGCGTACTTTGCCCAGACAACGCCGCCGGAATAACCCCAGTAGCGGCAGCGAGTCTCCAGCTCCTCCGCCGGAACCTCCCCGTCGATCCACAGCAGATCCTCCCGGCCCGGCACTGCGGGAATCTCGTTGCCATCGTCGTCGTAATCCACAGGACCGTAATAGTAGAGCGGGACTGTGGTTCCGTCCGCCTTCAGCAGATAAAAGGTGTACATATCCAGCGTATCATAGGAGAAGATTGCAAGCGCGTTATCAAGGCTGCGCTCCATAACGTCCCGTTCCAGCATTGACATGCAGGGGGGCGTGGCCTCAAGCTTCGCCACCACAGAGACCCCTCCGCTGAAGTAGCCGGCAAAGTCATACTCGCAGGGCACCACCAGGGTGCCGGTCTGGTCAATATAGCCCCATTTCCCGTTCTGCTTGACCGCTGCGCGGCCTTCGTTGAAGGACTTTGCATCCTCATACTGGGGTAGAACAAGCTGGGTGAGCTTGCCATAGACGGCCTTCTGCGCAGTCTGGGGTTCCTCCGCACGGGCGACGACGCTGAGCTGCGGCGTCAGGGTCAGCAACAGCGCCAGGGCCAGCAGCAGCGCGCAGCTGCGTCTGATTGCGTTCAGTTTCATGGATCAGCTTCCTTTCTGTTGTTCGTCTGGTTTCTGGTTTTTCCTGCTCCGGGGAGACTGCTCCCAGGAACAGGAAGGCCTCTCTTTTCGGATTATAGACTGTCCTGGCCCTCGGCACAACGCAGGGTGCACAACTGGCCGTTTTTTCGGCATATTTTACCGCCGTCTCATGCAAAATGGCCCCCGGTCAGGATTTCTGATATGCTCCCTCTATGAGAGACAGTGAAATAAGAAAGTCACTGTCATCATAGG